>CALWVX010000194.1 GCA_944385065.1 uncultured Oscillospiraceae bacterium
CAGGCCCGCTCCGCGGCCCTTCGGTTTCTCGCCCTCGCTCCGGTCCATCCGCGCTGCTCACGACGGCTCGGCGCTTGGCATAGGATAGCTTGAATCCAACCTTGATTGGAGGCTATCCCATGAGCTATCTTGAAATTCGCGGCGGACGGCCCCTGTCCGGGCGGGTGCGGGTCCAGGGGGCCAAGAACAGCGCCCTGCCCATTCTGGCCGCCGCTCTGCTGGCACCGGGGGAGAGCGCGATCCGCAACTGTCCCCGGCTGACCGACGTGTCCGCCACCCTGGACATTCTGCGCCTGCTGGGCTGCCGGGTGGAGCGGGAGGGGGACGAGGTGCGGGTGGACGCCGCCTGTCTGGAGCGGCGGGACATCCCCCACAGCCTGATGCGGGAGATGCGCTCCTCGGTGATTTTTCTGGGGGCGCTGCTGGCCCGGCTGGGGGAGGCGGAGCTGAGCTACCCCGGGGGGTGCGAGCTGGGCCCCCGGCCCATCGACCTGCACCTGGCCTCCCTGCGCGCCCTGGGGGCGGAGATCCGGGAGGAACAGGGGGCCCTGCTGGCCCGGGCGGGGCGGAACGGCCTGCGGGGCCGGGAGATCTGCCTGTCCATCCCCAGCGTGGGGGCCACCGAAAACGTGATGCTGGCCGCCTGCGGGGCGGAGGGAACCACCACCATCGTGGGGGCGGCCCGGGAGCCCGAGATCGAGGATCTGCAGGGCTTTCTGCGCTGCCTGGGGGCCCGGGTGTCCGGGGCGGGAAGCCCGGTGGTCACCGTCACGGGGGGCGCCCCCCTCCATCCGGGGGAGTACCGGGTGATGGGGGACCGGATCGCCGGGGCCACCTACCTGTGCGCGGCGGCCGCCGCCGGAGGCGAGGTGGAGCTGTCCGGCCTGGATCCCGGGACGCTGACGGCGGTGCTGGACTGTCTGGAGCGGGCGGGCTGTGAGGTACATACCGGCGGGGAGATCCTCTCTCTGACCGCCCGGGGCCACCTGCGGGGGATCGGGGCGGTGCGCACCGCCCCCTATCCCGGCTTTCCCACCGACGCCCAGGCCATTCTCATGGCCGCTCTGGCGGGGGGCGAGGGCTCCACCCTCTTTGTGGAGAACATGTTTGACAGCCGCTATCACCATGTGGACGAACTGCGCCGCATGGGGGCGGAGATTCAGGTGGCGGGCCGGGCGGCCATGGTCACCGGCGCGGGCCGTCTGCGGGGCGCGGAGGTCCGCAGCGCCGACCTGCGGGGGGGCGCCGCCCTGGCGGTGGCCGGTCTGGGGGCGGAGGGGATCACCCGGGTGACCGGACTGCCCCACATCCGCCGGGGCTATGAGGATCTGGCCCGGGACCTGCGGCGCCTGGGGGCGGACGTCCGGGAGATCCCGGGATAGCGGAGACCAAGGAAAAGACCCCCGGGCGGCCTGCCCGGGGGACACGGAGGACGACATGGCGAGAAACAGCCGCAACCGAACACGCAGACGGGGCAGAGGCCGCTTCGGGCCCCTGTTCAAGGTGCTGTGCCTGCTGGCCCTGGTGGTGGCGCTGACCGCGGGGGCCACGGTCTTTTTCCGGGTGGAGGTGGTGTCCGTGGAGGGCAACCAGCGCTATACCCGGGAGGAGATTGTGGAGGTGACCGGCATCCAGGGGGGGGACAACCTGTACGCCTGGAACAAGTTCCAGGTGGCCGACCGGCTGCTCCAGACCCTGCCCTATATCGGGGAGGTGTCCATCCGGCGCGTCCTGCCCAGCACGGTGGTCATCACCGTGTCCGAGTGGAATGCGGCGGCCCGGATTCTCCCCTACGCCCCCGAGGAGGCCGGAGAGGAGTCCGGCGCGGCCGATTCCGCCTCCGGCGATTCCTCCGGAGACGGCGGGGAGGAGGAACAGACCCTCTCCGCCGCCCAGGAACCCTGGCTCATCAGCGTGAAGGGCAAGCTGCTGGAGAGCGCCGCGGCCGACAGCCAGGTCATGGCGGTCACCGGGCTGACCGCCCTGATGCCCCAGGCGGGGGAGCAGCTGGCCGTGCCCCAGAGCCAGCAGCTGCGGCTGGACGCCCTGCTGTCCCTGCTGGCGGCCCTGGACGAGGCGGGGATGGCCCAGGATGTGTCCCAGGTGGAGCTGGGCTCCACCTGGCTGGAGCTGCGGTATGTGGACCGCTTCACGGTGAAAATGGAGCTCAACGCCGACTTCCGCTATGAGCTCCAGGTGCTGAAGGCGGTGCAGGAGGACCAGGAAAAAAAGCACGGCCCCCAGGCCTCCGGCTCCATTGATCTGACCCAGGAGGAGTTTCAGGCGTTCTATGATCCGGAGGGCTGACCCCGCCGGAACAGAAAATCCTGGAAAGTTTGGTCGGATGGGCGATTTTCTCTTGACCCGGGGCGAAAACCGCGCTACAATGGGGAAAATGGCATACCAGATTTAGACTTTTTGGGGCGGCCCGCCACAAGACTTGGGCGGCCGGCCCGCTTTACATAGGACAGTTTAGGAGGAAATGACATGGCGTTTGGGATGGATATGGGACCGGACAATGTGGTCAATATCAAGGTAATCGGCGTGGGCGGCGGCGGAAACAACGTGGTCAACCGCATGGTCCGCACCGGCACCAAGGGTGTGGAGTTCATCGCCGTCAACACGGACAAGCAGGCGCTGGCGGTTTCCAGCGCCACCCAGAAAATTCAGATCGGCGAAAAGCTGACCAACGGCCAGGGGGCCGGCTCTGATCCCGAGGTGGGCCGCAAGTCCGCCGAGGAGAACCGCAATCAGATCTCCAAGGCGCTGGAGGACGCCGACATGGTGTTCATCACCGCCGGCATGGGGGGCGGCACCGGCACCGGCGCGGCGCCCATCGTGGCCGACATCGCCAAGGAGCTGGGCGTGCTCACCGTGGGCGTGGTCACCAAGCCCTTCCGCTTTGAGGGCATGCGCCGGATGAAGCAGGCCGAGGGGGGCATCAATGAGCTGCGCAACAAGGTGGACTCCCTGGTCATCATCCCCAACGAGCGGCTGAAGCTGGCCACCGACCAGAAGATCAC
>CALWVX010000195.1 GCA_944385065.1 uncultured Oscillospiraceae bacterium
TTCAGCACCCGCTTGGCCGCCGGGTCCCCCAGCCGGGCCCCCTGGAAGGCGGTGCGGCCCTGGACCTTGAACCGGTCCCCCTCGCACAGCTCCCACATCACGCTGTCCCGGTTGTGCTCCATCTCGGTCTGCGTCAGGCGGATCAGGGCGGTGGCCGAGCCGTACTGCTCCCAGCACCCCCGGTTCCCGCAGCCGCACAGCACCCCGTTGGGCTTGATGATCATGTGGCCCACCTCCATGCCCGAGTTGGCATAGCCGGTGAACAGCCTTCCGTTGGCCACCAGGCCGCCGCCGATTCCGGTGCCCAGCGTGACCACCACCGCCGGGTCGCAGCCCTTGGCCGCCCCGGCCCAGTACTCGCCCACGGCGGCGCAGTTGGCGTCGTTGGACAGGAAGACGGGGATGTCCCACTCCTTTTGGAACAGGTCCCGGAAGGGGGTATTGGCAAAGGCCATGTTGGGCGTCTGAATCACCACGCCGCCCTGGTTGTCCACCAGGCCGGGCAGCCCCACGCCCACCGCCTCAATATCCTTCAGGTCCACCGCTCCCATCTCGGCCACCTTCTGGGCCAGACGGGCCAGCTCCCCGCACAGGGCCTTGTCGTCCATGGATTTGTCCACCGGGTGGCTCACCTTGTCCAGAATGTGCCCCTTTTCGTTCACCAGGCCGGCCACCAGGTTTGTGCCCCCCACGTCGATGCCGATATAGTACATCTCATTCTCCTCCTTCTTGGATTTTCTGGAAATGCCGATCCATCCGGTGGGTCAGCTCCAGCGCCGCGTTGTGGCCCATTTTCCGATTGCGGTTGTTCATGGCCGCCACTTCCACAATGCTGGCCAGATTCCGCCCGGGCTTCACCGGGATGGTGACGGCGGGCAGCTTGATTCCCATAATTTCCGTATGGATGGACTCCAGACCGAACCGGTCGTATACCGCGTTGTCATCCCAGGGCTCCAGGTTCACCACCAGATCAATCTGCTGATTCATCTTGATGGCCCCCATGCCCATCAGTCGGCTGATGTCGATGACCCCGATGCCCCGCAGCTCCATATAGCCCTGAATCAGCTCGGGCGCGGAGGCCTCCAGCGTCTTGTGGTTGGTCACCTTGATCACCACCGCGTCGTCGGCGATCAGCCGGTGGCCGCGCTTGAGCAGCTCGATGGCCACCTCGCTCTTGCCCACGCCGGACTCCCCCTGGAAGAGCACGCCCTCGCCGTAAATCTCCATCATCACGCCGGAGCGGGTGATCTGGGGGGCCAGGCGGTTATACAGGCTGCTGATCAGGGAGCTGATAAACTCCGAGGTGCGCACGCCGGTGCGCAGAATGGTCCGGTCATGCCGCTCGGCCATCTCCATGCACTCGGGGGCCGGCTCCAGCCCCCGGGTCAGAATCAGGGCGGGCACGGGATAGGACAGCAGCCGGTCAAACCGCTCCAGGCGCTGCTGGTCCTCCATCCCTTTCAGATAAGTAGTCTCGGTCAGACCGATCACCAGCAGACGCTCGGTGTCAAAATGCTCGAAAAAACCGCTCAGGGGCAGACCGGGCCGGTTCACGTCAAAGGTACGCACCGGGGCGCTCTCAAAGTCCGTCCCCGCCCGGAGGACCTCCAGCTCAAATTCCTGTACAATATCGCCCAATCTGACGGCCCTGGCGCCGTCCGCCGCGTTGTCCATCATGTTGCGCTCCCCCTATCACAGTAGTTTATCCCAGTATAACCCAAAACCGCCGTTTAGGCAAGAACAAGCGCCCGGGAAGGCAGGTGGAATTTCTCCATCTTTTTTGTAAAAAGTGCTTGCATTTCAGATTGGTTTCTGGTATTATAACTGTCGAGGCTTTTTTGGAAAGCGATTCTCATAGCGAGGAGGTAAGCAACATGGCCAAATGCGAATTCTGCGACAAGGGCGTCACCTTCGGCATTCAGGTGTCCCACTCCCACCGCCGCTCCAACCGCACCTGGAAGCCCAACGTGAAGCGCGTGAAGGCGATCGTGGACGGCACTCCCACCCACGTGTACGTCTGCACCAGATGCCTCCGTTCCGGTAAGGTCACCCGCGCTGTGTGATTTGGAATACGGCAAGTCAAAAGCCCCGCGTCCTTTGGACGCGGGGCTTTTTGATTCCATGAAAAAAGGCTCTCCGCTTTTGCAAAAGCGGAGAGCCTTCTGTTCGGCCGCTTCAGCCCGGCGGCCAGGTCATATCCCGGCCGGACAGCACATGGAAGTGCAGGTGGGGGACGGACTGACCGGCCTGAGCGCCCACGTTGGACACCACCCGATAGCTCTCCAGCCCCAGTTCCCGGGCCACCTTGGCAATGACGGCGAAGATGTGGGCCGTCACCGTGGCGTTCTCCGGGGTGATCTCGGCCACCGAGGCGATGTGGGTCTTGGGGATGACCAGAAAGTGGGTGGGCGCCTGGGGGTCAATGTCGTAAAAGGCATAGACCGTCTCATCCTCATACACTTTGTTGGACGGGATTTCCCCGTTGACAATCTTGCAGAACAGGCAGTCGGACATGGATGGACCTCCTTTTCGGATTGATACCTCCATTTTACCTCCTTTTGCCGGGATTGCAAGATTTTTTTACTCCGCCGCCTGGGTCAGTCCCTCCAGGGAGAAGGTCTGGCCCAGGAAGGAGAGAGAGACGACCTGCTCCGGGTCGGTGATCTGACCCAGCCGGAACACGAACCGCGCCTCTCCGGTTGTGGGGTCATAGCTCTGGCTGTACGCGTTCTCCGCCAGGACCGTCCCGCCGTCCGCCAGGGTGAGCACGGTGGTGTCCATCACGTCGGCAAACTCCGTCATCCCCCACAGCCTGGGATCGTTGGGCTGGACCTGGAGGGTGAAGGCTACGCTGATGGGGGACAGGTACAGGTCGGCGAGGACCACCTCCTCATCCCCGATCCGGGTGGACTGCTCCAGCCGGTACTGCCGCCCGCTGTCCCGGTCGGGGAGGGTCACAGTGAAGGAGTAGGGCTCATCGGTGAAGTCGGCGATGCAGTCCTCCCCCCATT
>CALWVX010000196.1 GCA_944385065.1 uncultured Oscillospiraceae bacterium
CTATCTCCACTCTCCACTCTCAAACTCTTCACTCTCAACTTTTACTCCTGGAGGTCTCCCATGGAATACTTTCCCCCCGCCCTGGAAAATCTGGTGGAGCATTTCGCCAAGCTGCCCGGCATCGGCATGAAGACGGCCCAGCGGCTGGCTTTCCATGTGCTCTCCCTTCCCCCGGAGGAGGCCGAGGCTTTTGCCCAGGCCATCTCCCAGGCCAAGCAGGACATCCACTGCTGCCCCGTGTGCCAGAACTTCACCCAGGGGGACGGCCCCTGCTCCATCTGCGCCAGCCCCCGGCGGGACCCCTCCACCATCTGCGTGGTGGCCGACCCCAAGGATGTGGTGGCCATGGAGCGCTCCCGGGAGTATCAGGGGCTTTACCATGTGCTCCACGGAGTCATTTCCCCCATGAACCATGTGGGACCCGACGACCTGCACATCAAGTCCCTGCTGGAGCGGGTGGCCGCCGGCGGAGTGGGGGAGGTTATCATGGCCACCAACCCGGACACGGAGGGGGAGGCCACCGCCATGTATCTCTCCCGCCTGCTCAAGCCCTTTCAGGTGAAGGTCACCCGGCTGGCCTACGGGATTCCGGTGGGCAGCCACCTGGAGTACGCCGACGACGCCACCCTCATGCGGGCCCTGGAGGGCCGACGGGAAATGTAAACGGGGCAGCTCCCCACTGTCCGGGGATTGAAAAAGCTCTCCCGCAGGAAAAAATTGTGATCCGTCATGTTCCGGGGCGTGTATCTGGAACATGACACCTCCCGCGAAATTTTTGGCGGCAATTTTGTGAGAAATCGAGCCTGAAATTTCGCGCATTCCCCTCAAAAAAGCGGCGGGCCGCTTTTCTGAAGTCTGTGAAGTGAATTTTTATCATCCAGATAAGGAGAGAGATCTGCATGATAACCTCGGTTTCCCCGGTGACCCGCCGGTATGTCCGGGAGTTTTTCCTGCGCCTGGCGGTGTTTGCCCTGGTGCTGATGACCCGGCTGTTTGCCCCGGACCGGCTGGCTTTTACCGCCCCGTTCCGCTGGAGCCGCTGGCCGCTGGCCATTCTCTGGGTGGCAGTGCTGTGCTCCATGGCGGCCCAGCTCAATCCCAACAGCGGCCTGACCGCCGGGTGCATGAAGCAGTATCCCAACCGCTTTGACCCGGTGCCGGGCTATGACCCGGAGGCGCTGAAGCGGGCGGTCCGCCGTCAGAACCGGGGCGCGGTCCGGGTGGCTCTGGTCTGGCTGGCGGTCAACCTGTGCTTCGGGGTGCTGTACCACCGAAAGGTTCTGTCCGCCGCCGACCTGATCGTCCTGTGCGCCCTGGCCTACCTGTGCGACCTGGTCTGCGTGCTGTTTTTCTGTCCCTTCCAGACCTTCCTCATGGGCAACCGCTGCTGTGTCAACTGCCGCATCTTTGCCTGGGGCTCCTGGATGATGGTCGCCCCCCTGATGTGCGTGCCCCACTGGTACTCCTGGTCACTGTTCGGAATGGGACTGGTGGTGCTGGCCGTGTGGGAGCGGCGCTACGCCAGGTATCCGGAGCGGTTTTGGGACGGCTCCAATTACCTGCTCCAGTGCGGGCGCTGTCAGGAGCAGCTGTGCCGGTATAAGCGGCCCCGCACCTCTAAATTCCGATAAAAGAGTGATCCGCCCGCCGGCGCAGCCGGCGGGCGGATCATGTTCTGCTTACAGCTTTACAGGAACGGAGCCTGTGATTTCCAGCCGGTCGGGCGCCGTCCGGCACTCCAGAGCCAGGACCTCCACGCCGGCCCGGGCGGCGCGGCGCAGAGTTTCCCCAAACTGGGGATGGGTGGTGTCGTTGGGCTCCACCCACCGCATTCCCTCCATCTGCACGACAAAGCACACCCCGGCCTGAAAGCCATCCGACTTGGCCCGGATCAGCTCCTCCAGGTGCTTGACCCCCCGCAGGGTGGGCGCGTCCGGGAATCGGGCGATCCCGTCCTCCTCCAGGGTCACCCCTTTGATTTCCCAGAAGCCCCGGCGCTCCGGGCCGTCCTCCCAATAGAAGTCAAAGCGGGAGGCGCCGTAGGCAGTCTCCGGGCGCAGGAGGGTGGGGGAGAAGCCCAGCCCTCCCGATGAGGCCCATTCCCCGAACACCCGGTTGGGGGCCTGGGCATCCATATTGATGGGAAGGAGGCCCCGGGCGGTGGGTTTTTCCACGCCGATCAGGTCGTATTTGGTCTTTCGGCCGGGATTGGTCCCCTCCGACAGCCAGACGGTGCGCCCGGGGACCAGCAGTTCCCGGCAGCGGCCAGTGTTTTTCACATGGCAGACCTCACAAGCTCCTTCCAGCTCCACATGGGCAATGAAGCGGTTGGGTCGGGACAGAAAACGCCCCTTGACCACAGACGGATAGACCATGTGCGCACCTCCTCTCTTAAAGTCTGTATGATCCAGTATAAGGGATTCCGACGCCGTTTGCAAGGTCACTTGAAAAATGATTCGATTTCCTGACATTTCCATCAAAAAGCGTTCGAAAGAAAGAGCGAGGACACGCTCCCCGAGGTGAGGGGGAATATGGAGAGAAGAGGGGCTTCAGGATACTTTACCATAATTTTTTAAAGAAACAATCGAAAATACAAATGATTTATAAACAAGACATTGAACTTGACTTAAAAATATTTACAAGAGTCCTGGTAAAACTGGTAAAAATTCAAATGGGAGGACGGGCCTTTTTTCTCAGATCCTCCAAACTTCCAAAATGCAAGTTCTTTTGTATTGACTTGCATTTTTTGCTATGGTATAAATTTAGTACAGTAAGTTGTTAGCAGGCCCGCCGGGCGGCAGACCCTTACACAATGAAGTGGGAGGAATTTGATATGAAGATTCAGAACGCGTATTTGAATGATTTGATGGAGCAGGTAGTAGTCCGCAACCCGGCCCAGCCTGAGTTTCACCAGGCGGTGCATGAAGTGCTCTCCTCTCTGGTCCCCGTGGTGGAGGAGCGGCCGGAGCTGATCCGCCGGGGCGTGATGGACAGTCTGGTGGAGCC
>CALWVX010000197.1 GCA_944385065.1 uncultured Oscillospiraceae bacterium
GAGCCCATGGGGGACTCCTTGCTGATCAGGCCGTGGAGCACGTCCTGGCGCACGGTGGTCACCACCTGCCAGGTCTCCTCCTCCCCGTCGTCCTCCAGAAAGACGGTGACCTTGTCGTACAGCCCCACCGCGTCGGGGGCGGAGCGGTCCTCGATGACCCGGGCGGTCTTGATCATGTTCTCCAGATAGCGGATGCGGCTCTCGTTCTTGTTCTTCTCCCGCTTGGCGGCCTTGTACTCGAAGTTCTCGCTCAGGTCGCCGAAGGAGCGGGCGGTCTTCACCTCCTCCAGCAGCTGGGGGCGCAGGGTGATGCGCCGGTAGTCCAGCTCCTCCTTCATCTTCTCGATGTCGATTCTGGTCAGCTCGTTGTGCATGGCGTTCGTTGTCTCCGTTTTCGTTGGATTTTGAGATGAGTTCATTTTACCACAGAACGGCGCGGGAGGAAAGGGGAAGGGGGGCTCTCCGCCCGTCATTCTGTCCCCCCAGCGCCTGACCGCTGATTTTTCATTTCATGCCGCATGTTTTCCCTCCGCCCGCATAAAATGGAGTGTCGGACGGGCCCGGGGAAAATTGAAACTGTTCTGTAACTATTTTTTACCAAGTCGTAACGGCTTCGTCAGGATGGTAACAGCGCCCTGTGCTATACTGGGAGTACCATAAGGGAGAGGAGGTCCTCCACATGTTCAAAAAAGGATTCATCAGCTGTCTGCTGGCCGCGGCCCTGCTGTTCAGCCTGGGCGGCGCGGCGCTGGCCGACCATGAGGAGGCCGCCCCGTCCTCCGGCGCCGGGCAGGAATACGCCCCCGGGGCCGTCCCCGCCCAGACCGACGCGGTCCAGTCCATGTCCCCCGCCGTCCACGGCGTGCTGCTGGCCATGCTCCACTTCGGGGCGGACGAGTTCCAGGTTCAGGACGATGCCCTGTCCTGGGAGGCTCTGTACAACATGCTCTCCCTGTACGGACAGCTGGACGAGCGGTCCGAGTATCAGGACAGCGACCACCTGCTGCTTCTGTCCGAGACGGTGCAGGACTACAGCGCCGCTCTGGACGTCTCCTTTGACCAGCTGGGCCCCCTGCCCGCCTCGCTGGGCGACCGCATCACCTACGACGCCGCCTCCGACAGCTATCAGGTGGTGTGCGGCAACGACAGCCAGACCCAGTTCCAGATCCTCGCCTCCCGCCAGACCGCCGACGGCCTGGTGCTGGAGGGGACTCTGATCTCCCTGGCCGATCAGGACGAGCTGGCCCGGTTCGAGGCCGCGCTTCAGCCCCGGGACAACATGTTCGGCTATGCCATCACGGGGCTGACCCTGATCTGAGCCGAAGCCGGCTCCCCCATCCGTCCGTTTCCCATGCGGAATTTCCTCCCATCTGCCTCCGGCCGCCTGACGGCGGCCGGAGGCACATTTTTTACTCCTCCACCCAGAAGCGCCAGGGGAAGTCCGCCGCCTCCCGGGCATAGTCGATGCCGATCCGCTTTCCCACCCGGATCTGCCGGGGGAGGACCGGCGTCCCGCTCCAGACGGTGAGCGGGCCGTCCGGCCGCGTCAGGTCCAGCCCGTTGTGCGCCCGGGTGAGCTCCAGCCCCCGGCACAGCTTGCCCGGGCCGTTGAGGAAGTTTTTCCGCTGATAGGCCGTGAGCCGGTCCGTCTTGCAGCCGAATCGGTTTTCTGCTATAATATCCCCGTTTTCCACCGGAACCGCCCCCCGGATCAGCACCGCGGCGGGCTCTCCCTCCGGCTCGGTGACAAAATTGAGACAGTGGTACATCCCGTAGATCAGATAGACATAGGCCGTCCCCGGCGGGGCGAACAGGGTCTCGGTCCGGGCGGTGCGCTTATAGCCGTAGGCGTGGCAGGCCCGGTCCGTCCGGCCCACATAGGCCTCGGTCTCGGTGATCCGGCACACCAGCGCCCTTCCGTCCTCCAGCCGCCGGACGATATGCCGGCCCAGCAGGTCCCGGGCCGCGGCCACCGTGTCCCGGTCAAAAAAATCTCTGGTCAGCTGTTCCATGCCGCCCTCCTGTCTCCTCGGCCGCCGCCGGCCGGTCATTGTTTTCATCATACCACAGCCGGCCCCATTCCGCAATTTGGAGTTGAGTGATCCATGTCCCCCCACACCATGAAGCTTCTGGCCAAGCCCATGCTCTTTGCCGCCGCCCTCATCTGGGGCACCTCCTTCTTCATCATGAAGAACGCCCTGGACGCCATCCCGGTGTTCTTCCTCCTGGCCCTGCGGTTTTCCGCCGGGGCGATCCTCCTGGCCCTGGTCGCCGGGAGCCGGTGGAAGAAGTTCACCCCCGACTATCTGTGGCGGGGAGCTGTGATCGGGGGGCTGCTGTTTCTGGCCTACTCGGTGCAGACCTTCGGCCTGGCCCTGACCACCCCGTCCAAAAACGCCTTTCTCACGGCGGTGTACTGCGTGCTGGTCCCCTTCTTCGCCTGGGCGGCGATGAAGACCCGGCCCGACCGCTATAACATCGCCGCCGCCCTGCTGTGCGTGACGGGGGTGGGGCTGGTCTCGCTGAACGAGGCGTTCACCGTCAACGCCGGGGACGGGCTCACCCTGCTGTGCGCCGTGTTCTACGCCAGCCACATTGTGGCGGTGACCAAAATCTCCCCCGGGAAGGACATCACCCTGCTCACCGTGTTTCAGTTCGCCTTCGCCGGGCTGTTCGCCTGGGTGGGCGGCGCCCTCACCGAGACCTTCCCCGCCCAGGCCCTCCGGGACCCGGCGGTGCTGCTGCCCATGGCCTATCTGTGCATCATGGCCACCACCGTGGCCCTGCTGTTCCAGAACGTGGGCATGGTGTGGTCCGATCCGGCCTCGGCGGCGGTGATTCTGTCTCTGGAGTCGGTATTCGGGGTGCTGTTCTCGGTCCTCTTCTACGGCGACCCGGTGACCCCCCGCCTGCTGGCCGGCTTCGGGCTGATCTTCGTGGCGGTGGTGTGCTCGGAGACCAAGTTTTCCTTTTTGAGAAAGAAGGGGAGCGTTTCGCGGGGGTAG
>CALWVX010000198.1 GCA_944385065.1 uncultured Oscillospiraceae bacterium
ATGTCGGGGAAGATGAAGGTGTTGGCATAGCCGGCCACCTTGGAGCCGGGGCACTTGGTCTGGGCCACCCGGGGGGAGACGGCGGCGTCGAACTGCAGCTCGCCGTCCACCGGCACGTTGGGCATGGCCAGCTTGGCCTTCTCGGCGGCGTTGCGCATCTTGTCCACATCCTCGCCCTTGCCGGAGCCGAAGGTGGAGTAGCTCAGGAAGGCCACCTTGGGATCAATGCCGAAAATCCGGGCGCAGGAGACGGTCTCGGTGGCGATCTCCACCAGCTCGTCCTCGGTGGGCTTGATGTTGATGGCGCAGTCGGCCATGGCCAGCACGTCATTGTCGCCGGTGGCGGAGGGACGAACCAGAATGAAGCAGGAGGACACGATCTTGTTGCCCGGCTTGGTCTTGACCAGCTGCAGGGCGGGACGGACGGTGTCGGCGGTGGAGTAGGTGGCACCGCCCAGCAGGGCGTCGGCCTCGCCCATGGCCACCAGCATGGTGCCGAAGTAGTTGCCCTTCTTCAGCATGGTCCGGCACTCGTCCTCGGTCATCTTGCCCTTGCGCAGCTCCACCATCTTGGCCACCATGGCCTCCATGTTCTCGTACCGCTCCGGGTCGACAATGATGGCGCCCCGGATGTTGAAGCCGTTTTCCTCGGCGGCGGCCCGGATCTCCTCCTCGTTGCCGATCAGGATGGGGGTCAGGAAGGTTCCGGACAGCAGACGGGCGGAGGCCTCCAGGATCCGGGGGTCGGTTCCCTCGGTGAACACGATCTTGCGGGGATGGGCTTTCAGAATTTCAATCAGTTTTTTGAACATGGTAACAATCCCTCCAAACTCAAAAATAGGCGGCGCTGCCGCTGGATTCTGATGATTATGGTAGCATTTCCATGTCCAAAATGCAAGTGGCCTGTCATGGTTTTCTCCGTTGGATTGATGAAAATTCTGTCAGCTTTCTCCAAAAATTTTCATCCAACCCCTCTTTACGACGGGTATTGTCATCCATTATACTATACAAAGTGTATTGCAGCAGCGTCTCCGGCACGCCGGAGGACAAATCAAGTCCGAGGTGAACCAACTTGAATCCAGAATTTCCCCGCACGCTCTCCCTTCTGCGCCAGGAGAAGGGGGTCAGCCAGCGCACCGCCGCATCCGCTCTGGGCATCTCTCAGGCCCTGCTCAGCCACTATGAAAACGGCGTCCGGGAGCCGGGCCTGACCTTTGTGGTGAAGGCCTGCGACTACTACGGCGTGTCCGCCGACTTTCTCCTGGGCCGCACCCTCAGCCGGGACGGAACCACCATCGGCGCCGAGGAGCTGTACGACCTGAGCGACGAGAAGGGCAACAGCCTGAAGGGCAGCGTCCTGGCCCTGCTGTCCAAAAAGCTGCTGGTCAACTCCATCGGCGCCCTGTTCGACCTGCTGAGCAAGACCGGCAGCCGGGAGGCCATTCAGGCCAGCGCCAACTATCTGTCCACCGCCGTGTATCAGATTTTCCGGCGGCTGTATCAGGCCAGCCCCAGCTACACCCCCGACTTCTTCTCCGTCTCCCCCCGTCACTTCCAGGCCGGCCTGCCCGACGCGGACATGAAATGCGACCTGGCCGAGCTGGAGGACGCCCTGGCCGCCCACGCCAAGGAGAAGGGTCCCATGCCCGACATGGGGCACGAGGCTCTGGCCCGGGACTACCCTGTGCTCTACCAGTCTCTGTATCAGCTGATCCACTCCGCCGGAGAGCGGATCAACGCCCTGATGGGCGGGCGCGGCGCGAAGTAACGCCGCGAGGAGACATATATGGCGGACCATCCCAACGAGAAGCCCCGGCCGGATCGGTTCTTGTGGGCGGATAACAACGCCCACGCCCCGTCACCAACGGGGACCCGGTCTGCCGGGACTGCATCCACAAAAGTCCCCGGAGCGACATCTGTGCCGTCTTTCCGGACGGGAAGCCGGGCCCCGTCTTCTATGGGGGACCCTGTGCATATGATCAGGAAGATTCCAACTATATCAGAAAATGAGATGGTGTCTCTATGACGATTCAGCATCTGCTTCACGGCATGGATTTGCAGAAGGTGAAATTTGTCCGGCACAATATCAGCCATGAAAATGTCGCGCTCAACTATGAAAAGGGAGAGCGGTATTTTCAGACCTATCAGGCGCTTCAGCAGCCCCGCCGGTTCGGAACGGCCGAGTATATCCTGAGTTTTCTGGGCACGGAGGGCACAAACGGCGTTTACCTGGGGTGCTATCGGATTCTGGGCTGCGTGCCGTATCAGCAGGCCAAAGACCGGATCCCGGCGGATTACCGGCAAACGGAGGCCATCCCGGACAATACGGTTTATTACGAGCTGGAAAAAACCGACCTCCTCTCCGACCTGATCCAGCGGCTGGTCATCGACTGGGGAAAATCCGCGCGCAGCTGGTGTCAAAACGGCACAACAGAAAAGGAAGTCCTGTATATTCGCCCCGCAGTCTCCAGTCTGGTCTTTCAGAGCTATGAGCAGGTTGTCCTCTCCTTTTCGGAGCTGCGCTCCATTGTAGAGGGGGCCCAGGACGGTTCCGAGTGGAAAACCCGGCTCTCCTCTGTGGCCGGGGTCTATCTGATCGTAGACACCGGGACCGGAAAGCAGTATGTGGGCTCCGCCAGCGGCGAGGACGGCGGAATATGGGGGCGGTGGAGCACCTACGCCAAGACCCTCCACGGGGGAAACAAGGGACTGATCGAGCTGCTGGCCCGTGATCCCGCGGCATACCTCAGATTTCAGTACTCCATCCTCGAGGTGTTTCCCATCAAGCGCCAGCGGCACGAGATTCTCGCCTACGAGCAGCTGTACAAGAAAAAGCTCTGCACCATCCCCTTCGGGCTGAACCACAACTGAGCGCCCCGCGGGGTCCCCACTTTGATTTTCCATACGCGCCATTCGGCGCGCCCCATCTGCGATGGGGTGGTGGATTTTCCTCAGGAGGTATTTCGATTTATGACCGATCAA
>CALWVX010000199.1 GCA_944385065.1 uncultured Oscillospiraceae bacterium
CAGGACTACCCCTTCTGGCTGGCCCACTACACCACCGACTGGGTCCCCACCAGCTTCCGCTATCACTACCACATGTGGCAGTATTCCAGCGACGGCTCCGTGCCCGGCATCGAGGGCCGGGTGGATCTGGACCTGTGTCTGACTGATTTTTCCTCCTGGGGGCGGTAATTCCTGATTTTTCTCCCGGCGCAACGGCTGGTTGCGGAAATTTCCACCCCTTCTTGGTGGACCGCAACCGCCGGTTTTGATATGCTGACCTCAGATCGAGCGCCGTCGGCGCGAAAGGAGCATACCAAAATGAAACTCCATGAGAAAATCGCCTGGTACCGCCGCCAGGCCAAGCTGTCCCAGGAGGAGCTGGCCGCCCGGGTGGGGGTGTCCCGGCAGGCAGTGAGCAAGTGGGAGCTGGGGGAGTCCTCCCCCGAGGTGGGCAAGCTGCTGACGCTCTCCCGCATCTTCGGCGTCACCGCCGACCAGCTTCTGTCCGAGGAGGACCCCGCTCCTCCGCCGCCCCCTCCGCCGGAGCCGCCCCGGGAGGAGGCCGGGACTTCGGCCTCCGCTTCGGATTCCCGCCGCTTCCGGCTTCTGGGGCGGATGATCCAGCGGTGGGGCTGGCTGGCCGGTGTCTGGCTGGCCCTCCAGGGGGCGGGGGTGGCCCTGGTGGGCGCCTTCGGCCGCTATGCCTTCGGACAGATGTTCCGCTCCGCCTCCTCCCTGATGGGCGGCTGGGGCGGTCTGCCCGGCTCCCTCGGAACCGGCTGGGAGACCGGGCTGGACGCTGCCCCCGCGGGAGTCTTCGGCATGGAGGCGGTCTTTCTCAACATCACCACCGCCGTCCTCGTTCTGGGAATCGGAATGATCCTGGTCGGGATCGCTCTGGCCGTCTTCCTCAAGCTCCGGGACAAACGGTAGCGCCGAAGCGATTTTTCTTGACAAATTTTCGGAGGACGATATAATGGGCCATACAGGTGTCAAGACACCTGTATGGCCCATTTAGTTCAAAAAGAGAGGGACCTTCCATGAAAGACTTTCTCCGCCGCAAAAATATCGTCATCTCCGCCAAGCGCTACGGCATTGACGCCCTGGGCGCCATGGCCCAGGGGCTGTTCTGCTCCCTGCTGATCGGCACCATTATCGACACCATCGGCACCCAGTTTCACATCGGTTTTCTCACCCAGGTGGTAGCCACGCTGGGCAGCGGGGATCAGGCCATCGCCTACACCGTGGGCGGTCTGGCCAAGGCCATGAGCGGCCCCGCCATGGCGATCGCCATCGGCTACGCCCTGCAGGCCCCGCCCCTGGTTTTGTTCTCCCTGGCCACCGTGGGCTTTGCCTCCAACACCCTGGGCGGGGCAGGCGGCCCGCTGGCCGTCTTGTTTGTGGCCATCATCGCCGCGGAGCTGGGCAAGGCGGTGTCCAAGGAGACCAAGGTGGACATTCTGGTCACCCCGCTGGTCACCATCCTGTCGGGCGTGGCTCTGTCGGCCTGGTGGGCGCCGGCCATCGGGGCGGCCGCCAATCAGGTGGGGACCCTCATCAAGTGGGCCACCGACCTGCAGCCCTTCTGGATGGGCATCATCGTCTCGGTGGTGATCGGCATCGCCCTCACTCTGCCGATCTCCTCCGCCGCCATCTGCGCCGCCCTCACCCTCACCGGACTGGCCGGCGGGGCGGCGGTGGCGGGCTGCTGCGCCAACATGGTGGGCTTCGCGGTGCTCTCCTTCCGGGAAAACCGCTGGGGCGGACTGGTCAGCCAGGGCCTGGGCACCTCCATGCTCCAGATGCCCAACATTGTGAAGAATCCGAAAATCTGGCTGCCCGCCATTCTCACCTCGGCGGTCACCGGCCCGCTGGCCACCTGCGTCTTCCACCTGGAGATGAACGATCCCTCCGGCGGCCTGGCCGCCGGCATGGGCACCTGCGGTCTTGTGGGACAGATCGGCGTCTACGCCGGCTGGGTCAGCGATGTGTCCCTGGGGGTGAAGGAAGCTATCACCGCCTTTGACTGGGCCGGGCTGATCCTGATCTCCTTCCTCCTGCCCGCCGTGCTCGCCTGGGCCTTCGGCCTGTTCTTCCGGCGGATCGGCTGGATCAAGCCGGGCGACCTGACCCTCCCCCAGTAATCGACTTTTTCTCCAATTATTTCCGAAAACCCTCTTGCTTTTTTGTCAGATTTAGGATATTCTCTCTGCGTCAGCATGGATCGGCAGCCGCCTGAGGCGTGACGAGGGGAGGCAGACATGAGGCGCAACCGGATTCTGACGCTGTTTTCCATGGTGCTCAGCTGCGTTTTGTGCAGCATCGCGGTCAACTGGGTGGCCCTGCCCAACGGCTTTGTGGTGACGGGGCTCACCGGCCTGTCCATGACGGCGGCCAGCTTTTTCCACGTCAACTACGCCCTGATTTTCTATGCCCTCACCCTGGCCATGCTCCTGTTCACCTATCTGGTTCTGGGGCGTCAGGAGGTCTCCAACATCATCTTCCTGTCCATTCTCTATCCTCTGGTGCTGTGGGTGCTCAATCACGTCCAGGTGGAGATCATTTTACAGGAGAAACTCATCGCCGTCATGCTCTTCGGCGTGATTTACGGCGTGGGCGCCGGACTCACCTACCGTCTGGGCTATTCCTACGGGGGGACCGACACCCTGGCCAAGCTGCTGAAGAAAAAGGTATTTCGGGCGGTGGAGCTGAAAACCATCATGCTGGTGATCGAGGGCTCCATCATGGTGGTCATGCTGTCCGCCTTCAGCCTGGACGTGGTGGCCTATGCCTGCGTGGGCCAGATCGTCTATATCAACGCCATGAACTACATGGTCTTCAACCTGGGCCCCAAGCTCTACGAGGTGGAGATCATCTGCGACCACCCCGACGAGATCGAGCGGTTCATCATCGACGAGATCCACAAGAGCGCCACCATCGACCAGGTGATCGGGGGCTACTCCAAGGAGCCCAAGATCCAGCTGGACTGCGTGTGCA
>CALWVX010000200.1 GCA_944385065.1 uncultured Oscillospiraceae bacterium
TCGCCGGAGGGCGGATTCACTCCGCCCGAGGATTTAAAATCTGCCTTGGGGCCCCACAAACGCCTGCGTTTGTGGGAACGCAGGTGCGAGTGCCCATCGACCAGCTGAAGACCTGGCTGGAGGAGAAGCTGGTCTATTAAAAAGAGGCGTTGCGCCGATTTTGGATCGGGAAAAAGAAGCGTTTCCCGCCGAATTGTGGAAAAAAGTCCCGGCAGGCCGAGAAAGCTGCGGTCTGCCGGGATTTTTTGGTGTCAAAAAGGGGTTTGCTCTCCCCTTGCGCCGCCGGTTCAGCCGGGGTACAATGAGGAAGGAAGTTCGGAAAAAACGGGAGGGAGTTTCATGAAGGTATTGCTGCTCAACGGCAGTCCCCACAAAGAGGGCTGCACCTACACCGCTCTGATGGAGATGGCCGGTCAGTTTCAGAAGCGGGGTGTGGAGACGGAGTTGTTCTGGATCGGGAACGGGCCGGTCCGGGGATGCATCGACTGCAAGTCCTGCTGGGGAAAGGGCCGGTGCGTCTTTGACGACGACTGTGTCAACCGCTGCATTGAGAAGATCACCGAAGCCGACGCACTGGTGGTGGGCACCCCGGTTTACTTCGGAGGAATTGCCGGCGGGCTCAAGTGTGTGCTGGACCGGGTGTTTTACGACGCCAAGCGGCTGTTCTCCGGCAAACCCGCCGCGGCGGTGGTCAGCTGCCGCAGAGGGGGCGCGGGGAGCACCTTTGACCAGCTGAACAAGTATTTCACCATCTCCTCCATGCCGGTGGTCTCTTCCCAGTACTGGAACAGCGTCCACGGCGACGCGCCGGAGGAGGTCCGGGCCGACCTGGAGGGAATGCAGACCCTGCGTCTGGCGGCGGACAATATGACCTGGCTGCTTCGCTCCATTCAGGCCGCCCGGGAGGCGGGGATCGAACCGTTCGAGCGGGAGGTCCGGGTCAAGACCAGCTTTTACAAACCCCAGACATGATCAAACACGGGCGGCCCATGTGGGCCGCCCGTGTTCGGCAATTGACGGAATATCAGAGAGCCCCCCTAGGAAGCGGCAAACAGGCCGCCGAACAGGGACAGGAAAATGGGATTGTAAATGTCGTCGATAATGACGGCAAAAGAGGGATACAGCACCCAGGCTACGTTATGCCAGCCGTACTGATCCATCACTGCCTTCTCGTTGGCCACCGCATTGGGTCCGGAGCCGCAGCCCCAGCCGCAGTTGCCCGCCGCCATAACGGCGGCGCCGTAATTCCGTCCGAACATGTTGTAGGAAATAAAGATGGCGAACAGAGCCATGACCACCGCCTGCATCAGCAGAATGACGCCCATCTGGCCGGCCACATCTGCCAGAGCGGTAATGTCGATGGTCATCAGGACCAGGGCCAGGTAGAGTTCCAGGAACATGTTTTCGATGGCGTCCACTTCGGGGGTGTAGAACTGGATATGAGCGGCCTCCATCACATTGCGGGCGATGGCGCCGGCAAACAGGCAGCCGATGAACTTGGGCATCTCGATCAGGGGGATGTTGTCCAGAATGCAGTAAATGGGCATACCAAGGGCGCACAGCAGCAGAACCATGCCGAACATGGACACCATGCGGCCGTTGCTCAGTTCATTGACGGTTCCGCTGGCGGCAGCTTCCGGCTTGTCGTGGGGATCGGATTTCAAATTGTGCCGGTGGATCAGAAAGGCCGCCACCGGGCCGCCGATCAGGGAGCCCATGATGTTGCCCAAAGTGCCGGCGGTGACGCCCACTGCAGTGGCCGACTCAGGAGCGCCCCACTTGATAAAAATAGGGCCGAAGGCGGAGGCGGTCCCCACGCCGCCCGACATGGAGGCGGAAGAGCACTGGAGGGCCAGGAAGGGATCCATGCCGATCAGGTGTCCCACCAGCACCCCCAGTACGTCCTGAAGGGTGATCAGCAGGCAGGCGGCGATGGCGATCATAGCGCACAGCTTTCCGCCCGCGTGCCGGATCAGCTTCCAGCTGAAGCCGAAGCCCACGCACATGAAAAAGATATTTTGGCACAAATCCTGAATGGTACCCACATCAAAAGACAGGGCGATGAGGCCGGAGCCTTTCAAAACGGCCACCACAATGGAAAATAGAAGTCCCGATACCACGGGAGCCGGGATGGCGAACTTTCTCAGCAGATCGGAGTGATTGACCAGGGCGTGTCCCAGAAAAATTACGATGGCGGCAAAGCCGAGGCTGGTAAGATACTCAAACTGAAATGAACCGGTCCCCCCCTCTGCGCCGGGGGTATAATTGCCGAAATAGGACAGAATTTCGTCGATTGCAGGCATACTAATTCCCTCCTTGGGTATAGACGACGAAACATGTTTGGAACCAGTCTTTGCAAAAACCAAGTGTAAATTTATCACGACAGAGAAGAAATGTACAGCGGGGAGGAAAAAGAAGAGTACATTTGGATATTTCAGGCTTATTCATGAAAATAATTGATCAATTTTGACCTAATGAGGAGGAACGGTTCGCAGATAGAGATCAAATACGGGGCGGACAGCACATGCTGTCCGCCCCGCCGGAAAGATTATAGAGATATGATCAGCTCAGATAGTTCAGCGGGTTGACTGAGGAACCGCCTACCCGGACCTCGAAGTGACAGTGCACGCCGGAGCTGTTTCCGGTGCTGCCTGCCAATGCGACAGCCTGCCCCTGATAGACCTTCTCCCCCGCCGATACCAGCAGACTGGAGTTGTGGGCGTAATAGGTCTGAATGCCGCTGTCGTGGGTGATGATGACCAGATAGCCGTAGCTGCCCCGCCAGCCGGCGAAGGTGACGGTGCCGCCGTCGGCCGCCTTGATCTGCTCGCCGTAAGTGGCGTGGATGTCCAGTCCGGAGTGGTAGTCATAGCTGCCCCAGAGATTCCGGCCGCCGAAGTAGGAGTTGATCCGGTGGCTGGAGGTGGGCCAGATAAAGTAGCCCTTGGAGGCGGTCTTGGG
>CALWVX010000201.1 GCA_944385065.1 uncultured Oscillospiraceae bacterium
CACGGTGATGGTGAAGTTGGGGTTGATGGAGGAGGCCCGCACCATGTCCGCGTTGTCCCCGGTGGCCCGGATGGACAATCCCAGCCGGGTGCCCAGAAAGAGGACCAGCAGGGCGCACAGGACCAGCACGATCAGGGCGGTGACCGCGAACTTGTACCAGCTCCCGGCAAAGCCCGCCTCCTGGGCCAGGGTGTAGATGGAGGTCACCTGGAACAGGGACTGGTTGCTCTTGCCCATGATCATCAGGTTGACGCTGTACAGGCCGATGTTGGTGACGATGCCCGCCAGAATGGAGGGCACGGCCAGCTTGGTCTGCAGAAAGGCGGTGATATAGCCGGCCAGCGCCGCCGCCAGCATTCCGGCGGGCAGGGCCAGAATGGGGTGGCCCGCCAGACAGAACATGGCGGACACGGCGCTGCCCAGGACGAAGGCCCCGTCGGTGGTCATGTCGGCGATATTCAGAATGGAAAAGCTGAGAAACAGGGCCATGGCGACGGGGGCATACAGAAATCCGGCCTCCAGCGCGCCCTGAACAATGGTCAGCACAGTGGAACGCTCCTCTCAATCAAAACAGGCCGCTACCCCCCGCCTGCCGGCGAGGGGTAGAAACGGCTTTTTCCTTCTCTCAATCACTCCTGGGTGGTCTGGACCTCCACCAGCTGGGAGCCCATGTCCTGGAACACGGTGTAGTCCAGGCCAAGCGTGGCGGCGGTGTCGGTGTTCACGGTGATGATGTCGCCGGACACGATCTCATACTCCGGGACCTCGCCGGTCTGGAGCACCTCCAGGGCCAGGTCGGCGGTCCGGGTGCCCATGTCGGTGTAGTTCACGCCGCAGGTGGCGTAGGCCCCGTTGCGCACGAAGGAGTCGGCCCCGGCGTAGTGGGGAATGCCCGCCTCGGCCAGGATGGGGGCGATGGCCAGCTCGGTGGCCTGGACGGCATTGTCGGTGGGAGTGAACACCGCATCCACCTGATCCAGCATGGAGTTGACGGCGGCGATGATCTCGTCGGAGGTGGTGCCCGTCTTCTCCAGATAGGAGATGCCCTTCTCCTCCAGATAGGCCTTGGCCTCCTCAATGGCGGGGATGCTGTTGGTCTCGGAGGTGGAGTACAGCAGGCCCACGGTCTCAATGTCCGGGCTCTGGGCCAGCATCATGTCCAGCAGCAGCTCCACGTTCAGCGCGTCGCTGGTGCCGGTGACGTAGGGGATGCCGGTCAGGCCCACCTCGGCGGGGTAGCTGACGGTGCCGTAGATCACCGGGGTCTGGGTGGCCTCGGCGGTGGAGGCCATCTGCTGGGCGGCCAGAGTGCCGATGGGGATAATGGCGTCATACTGGTCGGCCATGATCTGGGCGCCGATCTGGGACAGGGTGGAAGTGTCGTTGTTGCCGTTGAAGTCCTCATAGCTGATGGTGATGCTCAGCTCCGCCGCCTTGGCGTCCAGCTCGGCAAAGATGGCGTCCCGGATCTCGTTCATGGACGCGTGGTCCAGCTGCCGGACCACGGCGATCTTGTAGCCGCCGTCCGCGGGGGCCGCCTCGCCGCTGCCGGCGGGGTCCTGGGCGGAGCCGGTGCTGGGGGTCGAGGTGGTTCCCGCGCCGGTACAGGCGGCCAGGGACAGGGCCATGGCCAGAGACAGGGCGGCGGCAAACAGCTTTTTCACAGTGTTCTTTTTCATGGTAGTAACCTCCATATTGCCCCTTGGGGCTTGATTTGGTTTGGGTGGGTGATGGAGGGGCCGGTGCCAGGGCGGCCTTGATTGGAGCAATAAAAAACAGCTCCTCATCCCACATGGGACAAGAGCTGCACTCCTGCGATACCACCCAAATTGACGTTGGAAACGTCCGCTCGCTTCACGCGCCATCACGCGTGCCCGATGGATAACGGGTGGGTCCCCGTCGGCATCTACTGGGCATCCTGTGCCGTTCAAGCCGCCCTCAAAAGTCCATTCACTCGGCCGCGCCCCGTCCTGATCCCACCGCCCAGGACTCTCTGAAGGTTTGCCGCACCGGCTACTCGTCTTTCTCGCAGGTTTCTTGCTGTTTGGTTGTTGGGGCTATTATAGCCGCCCCCTCCCCCCTTTGTCAAGCCCCAATTTTTTCACGGGGTGAAAGGGGTGGCCTGCGATACCCTCCCCCCGGTGGACTCGCAGGGGCCGCCCCTGCGAATCCTAACGGATGGGGCGGATGGACGGAAACACCTCATCCGTCACGGCCTTCGGCCGTGCCACCCTGCCCTACCCCTTTTGTCTCGCTGCGCTCGACATTTCCCCCCTGACAGGGGGAATCGTCCTGAAGGGGAGGGCCGGAGAGGCGCGCCCCTGAAAGCCTTCCCCTTTAGGGGAAGGTGCCGAGCGCAGCGAGGCGGATGAGGCCATCCGGCGGTGATGCGCGTTTCGTAGGGGCGCCCTCGGTGGGGGCAAACCTCGCCTTACATCGGCGCGTCCGGGAGCCCCCGCCCTTCGTCGTCGCAAGCTCCACACGCCCCAGGGCGGCTTCGTCTCGGCCCAAGAGCCGCCGCTTTGCGGCGGTTGGCCTTGAAACGCGCCTGCGGGCGCAGTCTTGGCCCTTCAGGCCAATTCACCTTCTCCCTCGCTTCCGCCTCGCGGCGAAAGCTCGCTCATTCCGCTGCTCCGACTCTCCCCACCGAACCCGCGGCTGTCGCCGCTGGGCTTCGGTGGGGATCCCAAAACTCCTAATTTCTATCTCATATCTCCTATCTCAACTCTCAACTCTTCACTCTCTACTCTTCCCTCTGAAAAAGGTTTCCCTCCCCGGCGGCCTCGGCCATCATCCGGGCGGCGGCGCGCAGGTAGAGAATATAGAGCACGCCGCCCGCCAGGGACACCGCCAGCGGCAGAAGCAGCAGCGCCGCCATCATCGTCGGCTC
>CALWVX010000202.1 GCA_944385065.1 uncultured Oscillospiraceae bacterium
CATGGCCGTGCCCGCCCACGACGACCGCGACTGGGAGTTTGCCAAGAAGTTCGGCTGTGAGATCATCGAGGTGGTCGCCGGCGGCGAGGACGTGCAGAAGGCCGCCTTTACCGCCAAGGATGAGACGGGAACTCTGGTCAACTCCGATTTCCTCAACGGCCTGACCGTGAAGGACGCCATTCCGGTGATTACCAAGTGGCTGGAGGAGAAGGGCATCGGCCACGCTCAGGTGAACTACAAGCTGCGGGACTGGGTTTTCTCCCGCCAGCGCTACTGGGGCGAGCCCATCCCCATGGTCTGGTGCGACAAATGCGGCTGGCAGCCTCTGCCCGAGGACCAGCTGCCTCTGCTCCTGCCCGAGGTGGATTCCTACGAGCCCACCGACGACGGCGAGAGCCCCCTGTCCAAAATGACCGACTGGGTGAACACCACCTGTCCCTGCTGCGGCGGTCCCGCCCGGCGGGAGACCGACACCATGCCCCAGTGGGCCGGCTCCAGCTGGTACTTCCTGCGGTATATGGACCCCCACAACGATCAGGCCCTGGCCAGCAAAGAGGCGCTGGAGTACTGGTCCCCGGTGGACTGGTACAACGGCGGCATGGAGCACACCACCCTCCACCTGCTGTACAGCCGTTTCTGGCACAAGTTCCTCTACGACATCGGCGTGGTGCCCACCAAGGAGCCCTATCAGAAGCGCACCAGCCACGGCATGATCCTGGGCGAGGGCGGTGAGAAGATGTCCAAGTCCCGGGGCAACGTGGTCAACCCCAACGACATCATCGAGGCCTACGGCGCGGACACCATGCGCACCTATATCATGTTCATCGGCGACTTTGAAAAGGCCGCCGCCTGGAGCTCCAACGCCGTCAAGGGGTGCAAGCGCTTCCTGGATCGGGTGTGGAATCTGGCCTGCGATCAGGAGCACGTGGGCGAGGACTATTCCCAGGCCAACGAGGCCGCCGTCCACAAGGCCATCAAGAAGGTGTCCGAGGACATTGAGGCCATGAAGTTCAACACCGCCATCGCCGCCCTCATGTCCCTGGTGAACGACTTCTACGCCAACGGGGCCAGCCGGGGCGACATGAAGGCCCTGCTGCTGATGCTCTCTCCCTTCGCCCCCCACATGTGCGAGGAGCTGTGGGAGATGGCGGGATACGGCGGTCAGGTGTGCCTGCAGTCCTGGCCCGCCTATGACGAGAGCAAGACGGTGGCCGAAACCGTTCAGATGGCCGTCCAGGTCGGCGGCAAGGTGAAGGCCAACATCGTGGTGCCCACCGACGCCTCCGATGAGGAAATCGTGGCCGCCGCCCTGGCCGAGCCCAAGATCGTCAAGCTGGCCGAGGACAAGGCGCTGGTAAAGTCCGTCGTCGTCAAGGGCCGTCTGGTAAGCCTGATCTTCAAGCCCAAGGCGTGAGCGGCCGATCCGTCGGTTTTTACAACCCGTTCACAATTCGGCTATTGACAGATGGGGAAAAAGCGAATATAATACTACTGTTAAAGCCATAAAGATGGCCCTTACGTGACCGGGAATCCCCCGGCGCGCCGGAGGGAGGGAAATATAGATGTCGGAAGTCCGTGTAAGAGAAAACGAGTCTCTGGAGAGCGCCCTGAAGCGCTTCAAGCGCAGCTGCGCCAAGTCCGGAGTGCTGGCCGAGGTCCGCAAGCGTGAGCACTACGAGAGCCCCAGCGTCAAGCGCCGCAAGAAGTCTGAGGCTGCCCGCAAAAACCGCAAAAAGTATTACTAAGCCACAGAGAACCGCCGCGGCATCTGCCGCGGCGGTTTTTCCATGGAAAGTGGAAAGAGAAAATTTCCCTCGCCTCTTGACAAACGGGCCGACAGGTGGTAAGATAACAGACGTCTCTGATTTGGAGAAAATTCGGAGAGATGTCCGAGTGGTTTAAGGAGCCGGTCTTGAAAACCGGTGACTCGCAAGAGCCGTGGGTTCGAATCCCACTCTCTCCGCCACTTTTTCCCGTCTTTCCACCCTCATATCGCACCCATCGCTTACAGCCATGCAGAAGTACCCAAGTGGCTATAAGGGGCTCCCCTGCTAAGGGAGTAGGCGGGTAACACCGTGCGGGGGTTCGAATCCCCCCTTCTGCGCCACGTCGGAGCAAGCGATTTTCGCTTGCTCCGACGTCTTTTTATGCCCGCGGCAGAAAAAGACGTGATCCAGGCTCGCTCGGTTTCGTGCCTGCCTGGAGGGAAAACAGAAAGGAAGCACGCGCATGGCCAAGCTGCTGAAAGGGGCCCCGGTGGCCCAGGCGCTGAGTGAGAAAATCGAACGGGACTGTCAGATGCTGAAGGCGCGGGGAGTGACCCCCACCTTCGGGATCGTGCGAATCGGCGAGCGGCCTGACGACCTCGCCTATGAGCGGGGGGCCTGCCGCCGGGCGGAGAAGCTGGGGGTGGCGGTGGAGCATATCGTCCTCCCGGCCGAGGTAACCGAGGCCGAGCTGGTCCGGACCCTGGAGCAAATCAACGGGGACGACCGCATCCACGGCTGCCTGCTCATGCGGCCGCTGCCCGCCCACCTGGACACTGCGGCGGTGAGCCGGGTGCTCCGGCCGGAGAAGGACGTGGACGCCATCACCACGGTCTCCATGGGGGGGATGCTGTCCCGGTCGGAGGTGGGCTTCGCCCCCTGCACCGCCGCGGCCTGTCTGGAGCTGCTCCACTACTACCAGATCCCGCTTCAGGGGAAGAAGACGGTGGTGGTGGGCAAGAGCATGACGGTGGGACTGCCCACCGCCCTGCTGCTGATGAACGAGGAGGCCACGGTGTCCGTGTGCCACATTCTCAGCGACCCGGAGGACACCCGGCGGCTGTGCCGGGAGGCGGAGATCATCATCTCGGCGGCGGGTCACGCCCG
>CALWVX010000203.1 GCA_944385065.1 uncultured Oscillospiraceae bacterium
GGGCGTATCCAGCGCGTACAGGCCCCCGCCGGGGGTGAAGGCACAGGCTCCGGCCTGATAGGCCAGGCAGTCCTCCGGCAGATCAATGTGGGGCCGTCCCGCCAGACGCGCTTCCCGCAGCACCCGGTAGTCCCCCGGGGTCAGCCGCGTGAGCGCCGCAGAAGGGGGCTGGCCCGGACCGTCCCAGCGGAAACCGAACTGGCCGTCCACAAAGCATTCCCGGAAGCCGTTCCGGCCAAAAAAGCGGTGCAGGGAGGGCTCTGCCGGGACGGTGGAGACAGCCGAAATCCCCAGAGACCGGAAATAGTCGTCCGCTCCGGCCAGCAGCCGGGCCGCCAGTCCCCGTCCTCTCCAGTCCGGATGGGTCGCCACGGCGTACAGATAGGCGCAGCGGTATTCCCCCCGCCCGGGCACCACAAAAGAGGTGTCAAACCAGGCGGTCATGGCCCGGACCGCCCCCTCCTCTTCCAGCACCACCATCCGCTCCGGGCGGTAGTAGGTGCGGTAAAAATTGTCGATATAGTCGTCGCTGTCGCCGAAGGCCAGCTGCCAGAGTTCCCGCTGGGCGGGAATGTCCGCCGGGACAGAGGGGCGGATCAGAGGCATGACAATCGTCCTTTCCTTGTCAATCAGTAGCCGGGGTACACGTCGCTCTTCTTGGGAATGATAAAAGCACAGATGAGATAGATCCAGAATACGGCGGAGAAGGAAAAGAAAATGGCCGCGACACACAGCACCCGCACCAGGGTGGGGTCGATGTCGAAGTATTCTCCCAGACCACCGCACACCCCGGCCACCATCTTATAAGGCCCCTCGGTCCGGTACAGTTTTTTGCCTCCCATCGTCTACTCGCTCCTTTCGATCACAATCAACAGCTCTCCCGGTTCAGGCGGAGAGCACCTCGCTTTTAGAGGGCAACAGCAGGGCACACAGCAGATAGGCCCAGAAGCCGATGGAGCAGGTCCCCAGCGTGGCCAGGACCCAGCCCAGACGGACCAGGGTTGGGTCGATCTCAAAATGCTCCGCAATGCCGCCGCATACGCCGCACAGCATCTTGTCGCCGTTTTCCGTCCGGTACAGTGTATTGCTTTTCATCTCATGTCGCTCCTGTCTGTCAGTCGGGGAATCCCCCTGTTTCTGCTATCAGGATACGCTGCCCGGATTAAAAAATCCATGGAGAGAAGATGAAAGACAGATAAAAATTTGAGGCTCTCTCCCTCACGCTCCGCACTTGATCCACAGTGCTCTGGCCAGCAGGGCGGCCGAGATGGTGAAAAACACCTCCAGGGCGGAGGAGACCATCCGGGGAATCAGAAAGAGAACCGCACTTCCGCCGGCAATTCCCGCCCATGCCCACAGCAGCCTCCGATAGCGGCCCGGCTCCCCTCT
This sequence comes from uncultured Oscillospiraceae bacterium, assembly GCA_944385065.1. Taxonomy (GTDB): domain Bacteria; phylum Bacillota; class Clostridia; order Oscillospirales; family Oscillospiraceae; genus Lawsonibacter. Next base: position 1,390 of record CALWVX010000203.1, read on the forward strand.
CTCCAGAGTCAGCAGCATCAGCAGCAGCGCGGCCATCAGCAGGACACAGGCCAGGGCGGCCAATCCGACGTGGAGGGCGGCCACTCTGGGAAAAAACTCCGGCAGGTAGGGGAGCGCCATGGCATAAATCAGAGACAGACAGGCCTCCAGCGTAAGCGCGATGGCACCCATCCGCTGGCCCCGCCGGGGAAGTCTGCGGGCAGAGGTCAGCATGGTCCAGGAAAAATATCCCATGGCCAGCAGCCCCCACAGCAAAAACCCCCGGTAGTGGTCCCGGCCGGTGACCGCGATCACGGAGAAATTGGTCCCAAACCAGGTCCTGGCCCCGGCAAACAGCAGGGTGTAGGCGGGCAGGACAAAACAGCCCAGCAGGTCTACTGCCAGCCGCCCGCAGCGGCGGGGCGTCTTCAAGGCCGCTGAACCGCGGCCACCAGATCGCCCCTCTCATTGAAGTGGACGGGGCGGATCTGGCTGCCGGTCACCTTGGCGATCTCGTCCAGCCGCAGTCCCTCGGCGATGGTGGACACCAGGGAAAAGGCCACCCCATGGCGGCGGGCTCTTCCGGTGCGCCCGATCCGGTGGATATAGTACTCATTCTCGTCGGGCACGTCGTAATTAAACACCGCGTCCACATCGTCAATATCCAGTCCCCGGGCGGCCACATCGGTGGCGGCCAGCACCCGCAGCTGACCGTCCCGGAACTTTTTCAGGGTCTTCTCCCGCATCGACTGCTGAATGTCCCCGTGGATCGCCTGACAGGACACCCCCCGCATCTGGAGCAGGCCGGACAGCCGGTCGGTCATATTCTTGGTGTTGCAGAAGGCGATCACCCGCTCATAGCCCCCCATCTCCAGCAGGCGGACCATGGTATCCGCTTTTTCATTTCGCTCCACATCCAGCCGGTACTGGGCAATATCGGGGCGATTCTCCTCGTCGGCCTGGACGGTGATCTCCACCGGGTCCCGCTGGTACACCCAGGAGATGTCCAGCACCTCCCGGGAGATGGTGGCGGAGAACATGCCCAGGTTGCGCCGCTGGGGCATGGTGTCCAGGATGTGGGTCACATCCCGCACAAAGCCCATGTCCAGCATCCGGTCCGCCTCGTCCAGCACCACCGTCTCCACCTTGTCCAGCCGGACGGTGCGGCGCTTCATGTGATCCATCAGCCGGCCGGGCGTGGCCACCACGATCTGGGGTTTTTTCTTCAGCTGGGTGATCTGCTTGTCAATGGGCTGACCCCCGTAGAGGCACACCACCCGCACCCCCTCCTTGAAGGCGCACAGGTCCCGCAGCTCGTCCCGGATCTGGATGGCCAGCTCCCGGGTGGGGGCCAGCACCAGGCCGGTGACCTGCTCCCCCGCCGGGTCGGTGTGCTCCACCATGGGGATGCCGAAGGCGAAGGTCTTGCCCGTCCCCGTGGGGGCCTTGGCGATGACGTCCTTCCACTCCATGAAATAGGGGAT
>CALWVX010000204.1 GCA_944385065.1 uncultured Oscillospiraceae bacterium
ACGTCGAAGTACCGGGCCAGGGCGGCCAGGTTGTCCATATCGGGCCGGCTGGCGCCGGCCTCCCACTTCTGCACCGCCTGACGGGTCACCCCCACCAGGTTGGCCAGCTCCTCCTGGGAGAGTCCGGCCTTTTTGCGCAGATCGTATAATCGCGTCTGAAATTCCATTTCCGTTCCTCCAATCGGGATTGATCACAGCTGTCCCGGGACGCTCACAGGATAGCAAATTTCTCCGGACAGCGCAACCAAAAGTGATGTCCAATTTGACAACCGGCGGTTGCATCCCCTGTGTTTCAAGGGGGTTGCGCAGAAGGCCGCCGCCCGAAAGGGCGGCGGCCTCTCTGCGCGGGGCGGGCGGGGCTAGTCCATGCAGAACATGGGACGGGCCTCGTCAAACAGGTCCACCATGCCGCAGTAGTTCAGGACTTCATAGACGTCCAGCCAGCTGTGCTGCTCCGGGCTGAGCTCCTCTTTGCTGAGAAACTGCCCGTCTCCGGTGACAAAGCCCACGGGGGTGATGGCGGGCAGCTCCCCATACATCTGGGACAGGAAGTGCATAAACCCGGTGAGGGGCAGACCGGCCAGCTGAGCGGTGAGCACCCCCAGATAGTTGGGGCTGATGACCACTTTCTGCCGCTCCTCTATGTCGTAATTGGTCCAGATGAAGAAGGGGACGGCATACTGCTGCAGGACCTCCTGGGTGGTGCGCTCGGACAGCTTCTTTCCGTAGAGCTCCTCATAGAAGGAGTTGTTCAGCGGGGGCTGGTGGTCGCCGAAAAAGACGATCATGGTGGGCTCCTCGCTCTGGCTGTACCAGCCGATCAGCTCCCGCAGGGCGTCGTCGCTCTCCCGGGCCAGGGCGAAATACTGCTGGGCGGAGGAGTCGGCGGCCCGCAGGCGGTCCGGCAGGTCGATGGTCTGGGCCAGGTTGTTCCAGCCCTGGGCGTAGCCGCTGTGGTTCTGCATGGTCACATTGAAGAAGAAGGTGGGGCCTTCCTGTTCCTGGGTGGTCCGATAGATCATCTCATAGTCGGACTGGTCGGAGACATAGTGCCGGATGTAATACCCGTCCACCACGTCCTCCTCGTACATCTGGTGGTCAAAGTCCAGGTAGTCATAGGCCAGCACCCGGTTCCACCCGCTGGACTTGTAGGGGTGGAAGGCGGTGGTCTCATAGCCCTGGCTCCCCGCCACGGCGGCCAGGGAGGGCATCCCCTCCTCCACGTACAGCTGATAGGCCACGGTGTGGGGGGGCTGGAACAGGCTGGTGAAGCCGGTGAGGTACTCAAACTCCACCGTGGCCGTCCCCCCGCCGGTGACGGAGGAGTACATCCAGCCCTTGACGGTGTTCTCCTCCAGGGAGTGGAGGAAGGGGGTGGGGTCCTCGCTGGACTGGAAGTCGTCGAAAATGGTGAAGTCGGCGAAGGACTCGTTCATGATGACAATGAGGTTGACGGGCTGGCGGTCCGGGTTCCCCTCCAGGGCGGGGTACTGCTCCATCAGCTCCAGCACCCGCTCCTCCGAGTAGCCCTCCGGCTTCTCCACCGAGCTGTACCGCAGGGCGATGGTGAAGTTGAGCAGAAATCCGTTGCGCTGGGTGACCCACTGCTGGGTGTAGATGCCCAGGGCGGGCAGGGCCCCGGTGCAGAAAAAGGCATAGCAGTAGCCCAGCACCGCCGCCCAGGTGACCAGACCGAGGGGGAGCGGGAGCCTGGCCCGCCGCTTCTGGGGCGGGCACATCCAGACCAGGAATAAGTAGGCCACCAGCAGCACCGACGCCTGCATGATGTAGGAGTCGATGGAGTAGTCAAAGCCGTCTGCCACGTTGGCGGCGGTGCGCCAGCCGGTGATGTCCGCCGGGAACAGGATGCGGCCCCGGAAGCGCAGCACATAGTGATTCACCAGCCCAAATACAAAGGCCAGCGAGGCCCCCAGAACGCAGGCCCGGCGGATGCGGCCCAGCACCAGCCGCAGCACGGCAAACAGGATGTAATACCAGATCATGTTCATCAGCACCTGCCAGGCGTATAGGTCGGAGAACACGTCGTTTTCATTGAGAATTTCCACCATCCACAGGCAGGTCCAGGGGCCCAGCAGGAACACCAGCCGGGCGCCCCAGCGGCCCGGGTGGTCGGTCAGCGCCCGGACAAGCCGCTGCCCCAGAGGTCGATCATTTCGTTTGTTCATTCCAGGTCCTCCCAAGCGTCGCGGCGCAGCCGCGTATCCTTTAGCATACTCCTTCGGCGAAAAAAAGCAAGGGTTCTCCCCGATCTTCCAAAAAATTTAAGAAAGGCGGAAGGAGCGCCTTTGCTCCCTTAGACGAAAAAAGGGCGCGCCGGTTGCGCCCGAGGCTCTCTGAAATGAATATTTTTTTGAATATACATTTCTCGAGCGGGAAGAACGTTGCTTTTTTTAAGAAGTTTGGGGCTGTTTGTCCAAAGTGCCCCCTGGTTTTCAGGGATATTTGAATATTTATCTATTGACGGCCCGCCCCCCGTGGGGTATAATTTGTGCAACGTCCGGCCCGCCGGGCGGGTTTTTGAAAAAGGAGATTATTACCATGAAGAAGTTTCTTGCCATGACACTGGCGCTGGCCATGTCCCTGTCTCTGGCCGCCTGCGGCGGCGGGGCTTCCAGCTCCACCCCCAGCACCAGCACCCCTGACGCCTCCACCTCCACTCCCGACGCCTCCGCCGGCGACGAGAGCACCGGCGGCGAGACCGCCGATCTGTCCGAGGTTCTGGTGGAGCCCGGCAAGCTGATCATGTCCACCAACGCCGCCTTCCCTCCCTATGAGATGGTGGCCGACGGCGAGGGCG
>CALWVX010000205.1 GCA_944385065.1 uncultured Oscillospiraceae bacterium
TCACCGCAGGGCGGCGTCACAGAAGGCGCAGCAGTCCACTCCCCCGTTCTGCTTGACCAGGGGGGGCAGGTAGGGCTGGGTCTGGGTGATGCAGCGGGGATTGGAGCACACGGGTCTGGTGCCGATCTCCACGGGCGGGGTGCGCTCCAGCCGGGGCTGATTGGCCAGATCGGCCAGCAGGGCCATCCGGGCGAACATACCGTACCGGGCCTGCTGAAAATAGACCGCCCGGGGGTCGTCGTCCACATCCACCGCGATCTCATCCACCCGGGGCAGGGGGTGCATGACCAGCATGTGCTCCTTGGCCCGCTCCAGCTTGCGCCGGGTGAGGATATAGATCCCCTTGTTCCGCTCGTACTCCAGCGGATCCACAAACCGCTCCCGCTGGATGCGGGTCATGTACAGCACGTCCAGCTGGGGAATCACCGCCTCCAGGCCGGTGACCTCCGTATAGGGCATCTGATGCTCCTGCAGAAAGGCCCGCATGTACTCGGGAACCGCCAGCTCCCGGGGGGAGATCAGGAAAAAGCGCACGCCCTTGAACTTGGCCATGGCCTTGATCAGGGAGTGGACCGTCCGCCCGTTTTTCAGATCGCCGCACAGCCCGATGGACAGCCCGTCCACCTTTCCCAGCAGCCGGGTCATGGTGGTCAGGTCGGCCATGGTCTGGGTGGGGTGCATGTGGCCTCCGTCCCCGGCGTTGACCACCGGCACATGGGAGTAGAGGGAGGCCGCCTTGGCCGCCCCCTCCCAGGGGGTGCGCATGACCACCACGTCGGCGTAGCTGGACACCATCTTGATGGTGTCCTTCAGCGTCTCCCCCTTGGCCACCGAGGAGGAATTGGGGTCGGCAAAGCCGAACACCGTTCCCCCCAGGCGGAGCATGGCGGTCTGAAAGGAGAAGTTGGTCCGGGTGGAGGGCTCGTAAAACAGGGAGGCCGCCACCTTCCCCCGGCAGGTCTCAATAAACTGCTCCGGAGCGTCCATGATCCGGCTGGCCCGGTCATACAGCTCGTCCCACTCCTCCCGGGACAGATCGCCGAAATCGATCAGATGGCGCATAGTCTCTCCTCCTGCTCCATAATTCAAGCCATTGTACCACACCCCGCCCCGCTGTGCAAGGCGGCCGGTCCACTTTCTTCCGACTTTTGTCAAATCGGCCCGACACCCCGCCGCAAAAAGGAGTTCTCCGGCCGCGCCGGAGAACTCCCCCTGCCGGTCCGGTATTCACCGGCCGGAAAAAAGCAGCTCGGGGCCGATCTCGTCCAGCGTGTGCACGCCGCACATGGACATGGTGTCGGCCAGTTCGCCCTTCAGCTTCTCCGTCAGAAGGGCCACGCCCTCCGCCCCGCCGCCGTACATGGCGGTCACATAGGGGCGGGCGATCAGACAGCCGTCGGCCCCCAGGGCCAGGGCCCGGAACACGTCCACTCCGGTGCGGATTCCCCCGTCCACCAGAATGGTCATCTTGCCCTTCACCGCCCGGGCAATGTCGGGCAGCACCTGGGCGGTGGCGGGGACCCCGTCCTGCACCCGTCCCCCGTGGTTGGAGACCACAATGCCGGCCGCCCCGGCCTCCAGCGCCTTCTCGGCCCCCCGGACCGTCATGATCCCCTTCAGCAGGAAGGGCACCTGGGCGTGCCGGATGATCTCCCGCAGCTCGGCCGCCGTCTTGGACCCGGCGTTGCCCCCGATGGACTTCAGAAAGGGCAGGCCCGCCGCGTCAATATCCATGGCGATGATCCGGGCGCCCGCCTCCCTGACCGCGTCCACCTTGGACAGCAGGGTGTCCCGGTCCCAGGGCTTGATGGTGGGAACGCCCCGCCCGCCGCTGGTCCGGAGGGCATTCAGCACCGACTGGAACATGGCAGGGTCGGGCCCGTCGCCCAGAAACGCCTCGATCCCCGCCTGGGCGCAGGCAGGCACCAGGGTCTGGTTGTACTCCTGGTCGGTATACTTCTCTCCATAGTGGAGCTTCACCGTCCCCACCGGGCCGGCAAAGACAGGCAGGGCATAGTTCTGCCCGAACAGCGTGCACCCGGTGTCCGCCTCGCCCCCCCGGCAGATGGTATCCATATTCAGATACACCTGCTGCCAGGCCTCATAATTCCGGATGGCCACCGTGCCCGTCCCCTTGGCCCCGGGCCCCGGCATGGTGCTCCGGCAGGCCCGGCCGTCGCACACCGGGCAGGCCCGGCAGTGGGGGCCGCTGCTGGTGCGGGCTTTTTCCAATACATCCTGATAGGTCATGTGGATCTCCTCCCTCATGTTTCATTCCCTCTCATCATACCGCCCCGCCCGCCCCTCGTCAAGGGCGGGCGGGGCGGCAGGTCAGTCCTGATGCTGGCTGGCCAGATATTCGTCATAGGTGGTCTTCCGGTCGATGAGCTTCCCCTCGGCGGTGAAGTCAAACACCCGGTTACACACGGTCTGAATCAGCTGGTGGTCGTGGGAGGCCAGCAGCACATTGCACTTGACGGCCTCCAGTCCCTTGTTCAGGGCGGCGATGGACTCCAGGTCCAGGTGGTTGGTGGGCTGGTCCAGCATGAGCACGTTGGCCCCGGAGAGCATCATCCGGGAGAGCATGCACCGGACCTTCTCGCCGCCGGAGAGGACCTTCACCGGCTTGTACACCTCGTCCCCGGAGAAGAGCATCCGGCCCAGGAAGCCCCGCAGGTACTGCTCCTGGGGGTCGGGGGACCACTGGCGCAGCCACTGGACCAGGTTGTCGTCGTTGTCCTGGAAATAGGGGGTGTTGTCCTTGGGGAAGTAGGAGAAGGTGGCCGTCTGGCCCCACTTCAC
>CALWVX010000206.1 GCA_944385065.1 uncultured Oscillospiraceae bacterium
TAGGGGTAGGAGAAGAAGTGGACCATCTCCAGGGCCACCCCCCGCTTGGCGATCATCCAGCTGGCCACCGGGGAGTCAATTCCTCCGGACAGCAGGGAGACCGCCCGGCCGTTGATGCCCACGGGCAGACCGCCCGCGCCCGGCTCCGGGTCGGCGTGGACAAAGGCGGCGTAGTCCCGGATCTCCACATGGACGGTGAGCTCCGGATGGTGGACGTCCACCTGCAGATTGGGGTACAGCTCGTCCAGCTCTCCGCCCACATACTGGCTGAGCTGAATGGAGGTCATGGGGAAGCTCTTGTCCGCCCGCTTGGTCTCCACTTTGAAGGTGCGGGCGGCGGCCAGCTTGTCCCCCAGATACTCCCGGGCGGCGGCCAGAATGGCGTCTTTGTCCTTTTCACAGGCCCGGGCCCGGGACAGGCCCACAATCCCGAACACCTTCTTCAGCGCCTCCCAGGCCCCATCCATGTCGCAGTCCTCAGTCATGGGCTCCACATAGGTGGTGGACTGGCGGGTGTAGACCCGGAACTGTCCCAGGTGGTTGAGACGGCGGTAGATGTTGGCCTGGAGCTTGTCCTCAAAGCTGCGGCGGTTCAGGCCCTTCAGGACCAGCTCGCCCAGCTTGAGCAGAATCATCTCATTCATGGTTGTTTCGATCCTTTCTGTTGTTCCGGCGGCGGCGACGGCGGTTCCGGCGGCCGCCTCGGCACAGGTGGGTCTCCCCCTGCTGGGCCAGCCCGAAGTCGTGGAGCAGGGAGGAGGTGGGAACCGGGACGTCCAGCCTGCCCCGCCAGCCGCCTTTCCCGCCGGGCACAAGCGTCAGCCGGCAGATGAAGTGGCCGTGCCGGCGGCAGTGGAGGTCGGCATAATAGGTTCCCTCCTGGTAAAAGCACCAGGATTGGATGAAAAAGACCGCGCCGCACACCGGGCAGCGGCCTCTGCGGCTGGCCTTGGCGTTCAGGGCGGCGGACAGGGAGGAATAAGGCCCCGTCTCCCGGCCGGGGCTGACGGGGCAGGGCGTAAGGAGGTAGCGCAGGGTCCACCGGGGCCGGGTGGCCAGTTCCAGGGACTCCCGGGACAGCCAGGGGGTGATCAGAGCGGAGTACATGGCGTCGTTCAGGGCGTTGTGATAGGTGAAACTCTCCGGAATGCGGCAGTACTCCACCGCCCGCCACAGAGCGATGTTCTGCAGGGTGCCCAGCATCAGGGAGAATGCGGTCTGCAGGTCGGTCACCGAGCGGGGGGGCGGAGGGGGCAGCCGCCAGTGGTCCGCGTTCTGTCGGAGAATATCAAGGTCATCTGCGCCCCAGGCGGCAAAGTCTCTGTCCTGTCCGCACCAGGCCAGAAACCGCCGATAGACGGTGGGAAAATCCAGGTCGGACGCCAGGCTGGCCTTCACTTCGGGGAGCAGCTTGGCCGTCCGATTGAGCTTTTTGTGTACCCGGGGGCGAATAAACGCGCAGAACGTGTCCAAGATGGGCCCGCCGGGGCGGTCCAGACGAACCGCCCCGATCTGCAGAATTTCATCCAGGGGGGTCTTGTCATAGCCCCGGTTCCACTCCAGGTCCAGTATGATCAACCCGCCGCCTCCTTTTTCAAACTCTGAACAGGACGATAACACATTCCGGCCGTTCCGTCAACAGAAAGTCGGCCGGATCGGCGATTTTCCGTCTTGCTCCCCTGAAATTCAGCAGGACTTTGTGCTATCATCCATAAAATGACGGAAGGCGGAGCGGATTCGAGGAGGACGGAATTTTGCAGCTTCCATCCCGGAGAGTTTCAAGAGGGGACAACGGGGCGGGGAGAAGACCGGTCATGCGGATCGCTGGGATATAAGGCGCTCCGGATGGAAAAACGCCCCGGGCGACATGATGCGTCCGGGGCGGCTGTTGTCCAAAGGGGAGAATTCAGAACAGGCGGGCGATGGTGGCCACCATGTCCTTGATCGAGGTATGGGTGGTGTTGATGCACAGATCGTAATTGAGTTTGTTGCCCCAGGACTGATCAGTATAGAAGGCGTAGTACTGGGAACGGTTTTTGTCAATCTGCTGAATTTTCTGGCGCAGTTCCTTGTCGCTCAGCTTCTCGTCTTTGGGGGCCTTCTCCCGGCAGCGGCGCATTTTGCTCTCCATGTCCGCATAGACAAACAGGCGGAAAGGATTCTGATCCCGCAGAATGTAGTCGGCGCAGCGGCCCACGATGACACAGTCAGATTTCTGCGCCATTTCCAGGATAATATCCCGCTGTTCCCGGTAGATGGCCAGATTCTGGTCCCAGGCGGGGTTGGGTACATGGTAGAAGCTGCACCCGAAATGGATGGGGAACGGGGTAACCGGGCGATGCTCCATAATTTGATGGACGTACTGCTCAGACAGCTTGGTGCGCTTGGCGATCTCCACAATGACCTCCTGGTCATAATAGGCGATGCCCAGCGCGTCGGACAGCCGGCGGCCAATTTCCCGCCCGCCGCTGCCGAACTCCCGACCAATGGTAATGATCTTGTTCATTCTGACGCAAACTCCTTTCCGCCCCGGTGGGGGCGCGGCCAGATGCGGCGATCCCCGCCGGAAAGACTCTGACCTGTCTCCATTATAGCACGCTTTCCCTCCGGCAACAAATACTTTTTTAGGCCGGGGGAGCTCTGCCCGGTCAAAAGGCCGGCCGTATTTTCTGCTTGCCATCTCTCCTGAAATCGTGTATAATGACAACGCACCTGCCGGTGTGATGGAATTGGTAGACGTAGTGGACTCAAAATCCACCGCTGGCGACAGCGTACCGGTTCGAGT
>CALWVX010000207.1 GCA_944385065.1 uncultured Oscillospiraceae bacterium
CTCATGGGACACTCCAGCGCCAGCGTCACCCTGGATGTCTATACTCACACGGACTACAACTCCGTCAAGCACGCCTTTGAGCAGATCGCAGCCAACCTGTGACAGATCCAAAGCCGGACATTTTCCATACACCGTTTCTTACACCATTTGCGTCGAGACTTATCCATATCTGTGTAGATTTACGGGAGATCCGAACTTCGGACGCACGCCCAAAAATCCAGCAAAATCCCTGCAGCAGAAGGGATACGGAGGCTTTTACACACCTACGTAGGCAGCCTCAAAATCCCCGGGAAGGGCGGGCGGCATGTACTAAGAAGCGCGAAGGCGAGCGGAGCAGCGCGGATGGACCGGAGCGAGGGCGCGGAATGGAAAGGCCGCAAAGCGGCCCTGTTCCGGGTCCGAGACGGCGGGAAACCGTGCGTCGCGCAGCCGCCGCAGCGTGACATGGCAATACCAAACGATTTTAAATCCCCACGGCCCAGTGCCGTGGGGATTTTGCTATTCCCAAATCACTCGCCGGACCGGCAGCTCGAAAAGTCCCAAGGCAATAAAATAAACGATCGCTTTTCCTAGGATGGAAGTGCGATCTGCCAACGATACAAAGAATCGTAACCGGTATGCTCGGCTCCACGAGGAGATTCCCGAAACAATGGCCCCCGGTATCCTGGGATGCCGGGGGGGCCATTGTCGAAATGGGGCGATCAGCTCTCGGGGGGAGAGGGCGGAACCTCTTCCGGAGCCGATTGAGGAGCGGGGGAATTGCGCTGGACCACGTCGGTCCGGAGCATCTGGTACAGCGCTGCAGTCAGGGGGACTGCCAGCAGCATGCCGAAAATGCCCAGCACGCCTCCGCCCACGGTGACGGCGGCCAGGACCCAGATTCCGGGCAGACCGATGGAGGAGCCCACTACCTTGGGGTAAATCAGGTTGCCCTCCAGCTGTTGGAGCACGGCGATAAAGATCAGGAACAGAAGGGCTTTTAAGGGGGAGACGGTGAAGATCATGAAAGCGCCTACGCCGGCCCCGATATAGGCTCCGGCTACCGGGATCAGGGCGGTAAAGCCGATCAGGGCGCCGATCATGGTGGCGTAGGGGAATCGAAACAGCAGCATCCCCCCCACGCACAGCAGACCCAGAATCACGGCCTCTGTGCACTGTCCCACAATAAACCGGTGGAAACAGCCGTTGAGGGTATCCCCGAAGTAGACCAGCCGGTCGTACCACCGGGGCTTGAGGTAAGTGCGCAGCACCAGCGAGACGTTCCGGGACAGCTTTTCCTTGCCCAGCAGCAGATAGATGGAAAAGATGAAAGCCATGACAGCGGTGAAGGTGGTGGATACGGTGGCCGACACCATGGAGATCACCGACCCCATCACGCCGCCCAGTCCGTTGATCAGCCAGTTGACAGCAACAGACAAAGTCTCTTTCCAGTCGATGGAGCCGTCGGCCAGAAACAGGTTGGAGAAGGCGGCCAGCTGTTCCTGGGTCAGATTCTCCCCGATGAGCAGACTGAGCTGATTGAGGATAGGGATGACTTTCTGGATGAGCAGCCCCACACAGGAGATCAGCTCGGGCAGGATCATCCGGACCAGCAGAATGACGATGGCAACCAGACTGGCATAGGCCAGCAAAAGGCACACCGGGCGGCGGGTCCGAAGGACAGCCGGGCGCTGAGAGCGGGGAAAGTACCACCGCTCATACTGGGCCATGAGAATATTGACGGCGTAAGCGGCCACCGCCCCCACCAGCAGGGGGAAGGCGGCGCCCAGCGCCAGCAGAAGCAGGCCGGACAGGCTGCCCCAGTAGTGGATGGCCAGGTACAGGGCGAAGAGGACGACGCCCAGGCGCACAACGCCTTTCCATTCCGGCTTCATTACAGGCCCTCCATCAGGTTGATCCGCACATAGCCGTCCTGAACGTTGGTTTCCGCGATAAACTGGGGGACCGCCGGGATCATCCATTCCCGCTCGCCGCCCCGGACCACATAGACGTTGTTGGCCGGCAGGGTGAGCACATCGTCAATCTTGCCCAGCACCTCTCCGGTCTGGGCGTCCCGGGCCTCCAGACCATACAGATCGGCCAGGAAGAACTGTCCTTCGGGCAGGGGGGCGTCCTTCCGGTCAATGTACAAAATGGCGTTGCGCATGGACAGCGCGCCGGGCACATCGGTGATGCCGTGAAATTTGAGGATGACCATGTTCTTGTGGACCCGAGAGCGCTCTACCTGAATGGGCCAATGGGTCTTGTCCACATAAAGGGTCTTGAACTGACATAAAAACTCCGGAGAGTCGGCCCAGGGCTGGACCTGAACTTCTCCCATAAGGCCGTGGGCCCGGGTGACCTTACCCACCTCCAAGTATTGCTGAAGCATACGAATTTCCTCCATGATAGGGCAAAGGCGCAGGGTGGGTCCCCGCGCCTTTGGCATTAGTCGACGATCTCCACGCTGACGCGCCTGCCCATCCGCTGGGCGGCGGAGCGCATCAGGACACGGATCTCCTTGGCGATACGGCCCTGACGGCCGATCACCTTGCCCATGTCCTCGGGAGCTACCCGGAGCTCCAGCACGGTTTCGCCGTCGCCCTCCACCTCGCGGACCGACACCGCTTCCGGGTGCTCCACCAGGTTTTGGGCGACATAGGTCAGAAGCTCTTTCATTGTGTGCATGACCTCCAAGCCTTACAGAGCGCCGGCCTTTTTCAGCAGATCCCGGACGGTCTCAGTGGGCTGAGCGCCGGTCTTGATCCAGGCCTGGGCGCGGTCCACGTCCACCTTCAGGTTGGC
>CALWVX010000208.1 GCA_944385065.1 uncultured Oscillospiraceae bacterium
GAGTTTCACTTTCCCCGGCAGGAGGCGGCCGAGATCGCCGTCCGAACGGTGAAGAAAGTTCTGAATGAGCAAGCTGTTTCTATCAAGAGGGTGATTTTCAATGTTTTCCAGGATCAGGACGCAGCCGTCTACCGCAGCCTCCTGGGACCGGATCGGGAAGCTGGCCCGGGTGCTTGAGAGCGCCGACGCGGTCCTGCTGGGCGCCGGGTCCGGGCTGTCCTCCTCGGCGGGGCTGACCTACTCGGGGGAGCGGTTCGAGCGCTACTTCGGGGATTTCCAGAAGAAATACGGCATCCCGGACATGTACTCCGGCGGTTTTTACCCCTTTGACAGTCTGGAGACCTACTGGGCCTGGTGGAGCAGGCAGATCTGGGTCAACCGCTATGAGAAGGCGCCCAGGCCGGTCTATGAGGCGCTGCTGGACCTGATCCGGGAAAAGGACTATTTTGTCCTCACCACCAACGTGGACCACCAGTTTCAGATGGCCGGTTTTGACAAGAGGCGGCTGTTCTACACCCAGGGGGACTACGGCCTGTGGCAGTGCTCCGGGCCGTGCCGCCAGGAGACTGATGAAAACGGGGAGGCCGTCCGCAGGATGGTGGAGGCCCAGGGCTTCCGCGTGACGGAGAGCGGGCTGGAGCTGCCGGAGGGGACGCGGCTCAAAATGTCTGTCCCCCCGGAACTGGTGCCCCGCTGCCCCAGGTGCGGCCGCCCCATGACCATGAATCTGCGCATCGACGACACCTTTGTCCAGGATGAGGGGTGGTACGCCGCCGCCCGGCGCTATGAGGACTTCCTGCGGCGGCACAGGGGGCTGAAGGTACTGTTCTGGGAGCTGGGGGTGGGCGGCAATACGCCGGTGATTATCAAGTATCCCTTCTGGCAGATGACCCGGGAGAACCCCGGGGCGGTCTACGCCTGCATCAACCGGGAGGAGTCCTTCGCGCCCGAGGAGATTCAAAGCCGTTCCATCTGTATCCCGGAGGACATCGGGAGCGCCCTGCGGCAGCTCGCCGGGGCGGGGAGCTGAGCTCCGGCCGAACCCGTTTTTTCTTGCAATCGGAGGGGAAATCCTGTAAAATGGGACCCGAAGCGCAGGAAATTCAGGCCGAGGGCGGAAAGGCGGCGGACCCATGTACAATCCTCAGTTGGAAACCTTCCTCCGGGTGGCGGATGCGGGGAGCTTTAACAAGGCGGCGGAGGAGCTGTTCATCACGCCGCCGGCGGTGATCAAGCAGATCACCTCGCTGGAGTCCCATCTGGGGGTCCGGCTCTTTCTCCGCAGTCCCAGGGGGCTGACGCTCACCGAGGCGGGCAAGTCGCTCTACCGGGACGCCCAGTATATCATCCAGTACTGCAAGGACTCGGTGGTGCGGGCCAAAAACGCCGCGGAGGAAGGGGACAAGGTGATCCGCATCGGCGTTTCCCCCATGACGCCGGGGCAGTTTCTGCTGGATCTGTGGCCGGGAATCAAGCGCTCCTGCCCGGACATCAAGTTCAAAATGATCCCTTATGAGAACACGCCGGAGAACTCGGTGGAAATCCTGCGCAATCTGGGGCAGAACATCGACATTGTCGCGGGGCTGTTTGACCAGCACTTTCTGGAGACGCGGCAGTGCGCCGCGCTGGAACTGTCCCGGGAACCCATCCGCTGCGCGGTGTCCATCTACCACCCCCTGGCCTCCAGGGAGCGCCTGACTGTGGACGATCTCCACGGGGAGAATTTTCTGCTGATCCGCCGGGGATGGAACCGCTATCTGGATCAGATGCGGGATGAGCTGTGGCGGGATCATCCCCAGATTCATATTATTGATTTCGAAATGTTCAACATCAACGTGTTCAATCAGTGCGAAAACTCCGAGGACGTGCTGATGACCATTGACAACTGGAAGCAGGTTCACCCCCTGCTGAAAACCATTCCGGTGGACTGGGAGTACACCATCCCTTTCGGGCTGCTCCACGCGCCCGATCCCTCGGCCACCGTCAGGCGGTTTTTGAATGCGGTGCGCACGGTGCTGTCGCTTTAAATACGGACTGCGGAATAGACGAATCGAGACCTCCCAAGAGGTCTCGATTTTTTTAATCCGGCATATGGGGCGCGCCGGAGCTGATACCGTTTCGTTTATACTGCCAAACAGATCGGAACTTCCGCCCCTTGAGGAAACGCGTTACAATGGGCGCAAAGGGAAAGAAGGTATGGTTATGATTCTGGGCTCGATTTCAAACGTGTGTTCTCTCCTGCTGGCCGCCGCGATGGCGTCCGGCCTGGCGGGCTGCGGAGCGGTTCCGCCCGGCGCCCCGGAGACGCCGGGCGCGGAAGCTCCGGCGGGGCGGGAATCCCCGGCGGAGGAGCAGCTGTCCGTCTCCGGGGCCCAGCCGGCCGATTCCGAAGGGCCTCAGGTCACGGCCGGGACGGAGCTGTACCGGGGGTTCCGGCTGGACAACGTTCTGCACAGCGAAGAGGGGGACATCCACTATCATCTTGATCTCCCCGACAGTTATGACGGCAGCGAGCCCTATGCGCTCTATCTGACGCTCCCCGGCTATGAGGGGCTGTATTTTCAGGGGGTGGGACAGAACCTCTATCAGGAGGAGTTTGCCTTCGAGGCCCGAAATTATCGTGACCACATGATCGTCGCGGCCCCGCAGCTCAGCGACTGGGGGGAGACCTCCGCCCGGCAGACCATTGCCCTGACGGAATATCTGCTGGATGCCTACAACATTGATGAGGAGCAGGTCTATGCCAGCGGCTACTCCGGCGGCGGGGAGACCATGTCTCAGGT
>CALWVX010000209.1 GCA_944385065.1 uncultured Oscillospiraceae bacterium
TCGAGCAGATCGTCTCTCTGGCCGCCTGGGCCCCCAGCTGGAAAAACGCCCAGATCTGCCGCTATCTCGCCATTGAGGACCAGGCCGTGAAGGAGGAAATCGCCCGGCGGTTCTGCACGCCCGGCAACAATAACCCCGACATCATCACCCATTGTCCGGTGGTGGTGGTCCAGACCTACGTCGCCGGCCGCAGCGGCTTCAACCGGGACGGCACCTGCAATACCCAGTGGGGGGACGCCTGGCAGTATTTTGACTGCGGCGTCGCCGCCCAGACCTTCTGTCTGGCCGCCCACGACCTGGGGCTGGGCTCCATTATCCTGGGCGGCCTGCTTCGGAACGAACTTTCCGAATACCTCCATCTGCCCGAGGGGCAGGAGCTCATGGCTCTGATCGCCCTGGGCTGGCCCGACGGCGAGCCGGCCGCCCCCAGGCGCAAGGAGACGGCGGCTCTCCTGTCCTACCGCTGAAAGCCCGGACTGACAAAGCCCCCCGGCGTCCAAAAGGACGCGGGGGGCTTTTAGCATGCCGTTCAGTTTCTCCGCCGGCCCAGGATACTCAGCAGATGGACAAACAGGTTCAGAAAGTCCAGATAGAGCTGGAGGGCGGAAAAGATGGAAGCTTTGGCCAGCAGATCCGGATAGCCGGAGTAATACTGATAGTACGCCTTGATCTTCTGGGTATCATAGGCGGTATAGGCCAGGAAGAGGGCGATTCCAATCATGCACACCAGGCGGTCCAGGGCCATCAGGCCGGGGATCAGCCAGCTGAGCAGGTAGAAGCCGATCAGGAAGATCAGGCCGATCGTCAGCAGCGGGCGGATGCGGGACAGGTCCGCCTTGGTGAGGAAGCCGTAGGCCGCCAGCACGCCGAAGTAGGCCGCCGTGACCAGAAAGACCAGCATGATGCTGGAGATGTGGAACACATACATATACATTGAGACCGTGAAGCCGAACAGGGCGCAGATCCCCAGAAACAGGGCCACCGCCGTCCCCACCGGCATGCGCTCGATCCGGGTGGCCATGGTGAAGGAGATCACCAGCGTGGCGACCAGCAGAATCAGGTGCAGGCCGGGAATATCCCGATAGGCGATCCAGGTCAGATCCGTGGCCCAGCCCACCGTCCCCACGCCGAAGGTGACCAGCAGGCCCGCCATCATCCACAGGAAGGTCTTCCCCACATACTGCCCCAGGGTCTCCTGCCCTCCCCGGGAATAGCTGCGGTCAAACTCATAGGGGTCAAAGCTCATAGGTACACTCCTTTCCGAGCAAAGCGCTCGCTCCATATCCCACTCTTATTGTGCGGCATTTTCTCCAAATACATAATGGTAAAAATCGCTCTCCACGATCCGCTCGGTGCTGTCCAGCTGATACTGAACCAGCTGACGCATGGCGGACACATAGCTGTCCTGCTCCTCCTGGGTCATGGTCACCCCCTCCGCCGGGGTGAATTCCCCGGTGTAACGATTGTAGAAGCCCCGGTCGGACTTCCAGCACCGGGAGGAGAAGACGACCAGCCCCTCGCTGTCCGAAAGGGCGTCCTTCCCGGCCATCATCCGGGAGTCGTACTCCAGGCCCAGCAGATTGGACACCGTGGGCAGCACATCCACCTGCCCCACCACCTTGTCCACCTGGACCGGTTCCTCCATACTGGCGGACCAGAGGATCAGCGTGTTTTTGTAGACGTCGAAGTCGATGTTCCCCTCCCGCAGATACTCCAGATCCTCCGAGCTGCCGAAGGTCTTCCCCGCCAGTTCTTCCAGCGTGTCCACGTTGAAATAGGGGATGTGATCCGGGACGGCCACGATCAGGGTGTTGTCCAGCTCTCCCGCCGCCTCCAGCTGATTCAGCAGCGTCTCCATGGCCCGGTCCACCTCCATGGCGGTGGCGATATAGTTCTGGGTGGTCTCGCTGTAGGGCAGCTGCCGCACCACGTCCCGATAGGGGGACACAATGCGGTTGTCGGAATAGGGCATGTGTCCGCTGATGGTGAGATAGTAGACATAGAACGGCTGGCTGCTGTTCAGGTAATTGGCCGCGCTGGCCTGGACGGCATAGGAGTCCCGCTGAGGCCAGAGCAGCTCCCCGCTCTCGCTCAGCTCCAGGCCGTCAAAGTTGGTCAGTGCCCCCCGCTGAGTGGTGGCCGGCTCGGTCACCCCGAACTGGTGCCAGTCAAAGCCCAGATTGGGATGGGACAGGTTCCGGTCGTACATGTTGGAGTTGGCGTGATAGCCCTGCACCAGATAGCCCTCCCGGCCCAGCTGCTGGGCCAGATTGAAGTACAGGTCGGTCTCCAGAGCGCCGGTGCGGCGCATGGTGGCCGGCTCTCCGTTCTTGGGGTACAGTCCCAGCAGGTTCTGGCACTCTCCCCCGGAGGTGCTGGTGAAGTGGAGCGGGGTATAGAAGTTGTGGAAGACAAATCCCTCGTTGGCCATCTTATACAGGGTCGGAGTCAGCTCCGGGTCGATGGCATAGCCGGAAAAGCCCTCCAGGGTGAAAAAGATCACATTATACCCCTCGAACATTCCGGTGTATTCGTTCTTCCGGGTGGGGGTGACGCTGTTAAAATACTCGGCCAGCCAGACGATCCGGTCATCCTCCGCCGTGGCGGCGATCTCCTCCAGGTCCACGTCCATTACATTGGGAGAGGTATCCACCACCGGCTCCGGCGTGTCCTGCCCCTGCGAGCCGTCGCCCGCGGAGGAGGAGCTTCCGCCGCCTCCGCCCAGCCCCTCCAGGTCGCTGAAGTCGGCGTCCAGGTCATCTTTCGGCGGGAA
>CALWVX010000210.1 GCA_944385065.1 uncultured Oscillospiraceae bacterium
CTTTCCAAAGCTTGAACTCCCGCTCAGCGGGAGGTTGGAAAAAGAATGCGGAAAATTGTAGTTCCCGCCCGCAGGGGGCGGGAACTGCTGTGTGGAGATCCGTCGGAAGATCGGGCTTACAGGGCCTGAATATCCCGGATCAGGGTGTCAATATCCTCGTCCCGGGTGGACCAGCCGGTGCAGAACCGGATGGCGGTGTGCTCCGGATCGGGGTGTCCGCTGAGGTCGGTGCTGTAGTTCCGGCTCAGCTGTTCATAGACGGCGTTGGGCACCACGACAAACTGCTGGTTGGTGGGGGAGTCCACCAGAAGAGGCCAGCCCTTGGCCAGGAGGGCCTGCTTCAGCCGCATGGCCTGCGCCACGGCGGTCCGGCCGATCTGCTCGTAGAGTCCATCGGACAGGAGCGCTTCAAACTGGACCCCCAGCAGGCGGCCCTTGGCCAGCATTCCGCCCCGCTGCTTGAGCAGATAGCGGAAATCCTGCTGGAGCGCCGGGTTGGGAATCACCAGCGCCTCGCCGAACAGCGCGCCGGCCTTGGTGCCGCCGATATAGAACGCGTCGCACAGCCGGGCCAGGTCGGGGAGAGTCAGGTCGGAGGCGGCCAGGCCGTAGGCCAGCCGGGCTCCATCCAGATAGACCAGCAGGCGGTGGCGGTGGGCAGTTTCGGAAATGGCCTCCAGCTCGGCTCTGGTATAGACAGTGCCCCGCTCGGTGGGGTGGGACAGGTAGACCATCCCCGGCTGGGCCTTGTGCTCCATGCAGGGGTCGGTCTCGTGGTCCCGGCACAGCTGTTCCAGCTGTTCAGCGGTGAGCTTGCCGTCCTCAGAGGGGAGGGGAAGAATCTTGTGGCCGGTGGCCTCCACCGCCCCCGTCTCGTGATCGTTGATGTGGCCCATGGCCGTGCTGACCACCCCCTGATGGGGGCGCAGGGCGGCGGCAATCACCGTCAGATTGGTCTGGGTTCCGCCCACCAGGAAGTGGACGGCGGCCTCGGGGGCCTGACACAGTTCCCGGATCAGCCGGGCGGCGGCGGCACAGTGGTCGTCTTCCCCATAGCCGGGGCAGGCCTCCAGATTGGTGTCCATCAGGGCCTGCATCACCTTGGGATGGGCTCCGGTGTTATAATCGCACTCAAAGCGGATCATATCCATTTCCTCCTGTTTCAGCGCAGCACCGCGCCCAGCTCCCGCTCCAAAGTCTCCAGAATGGCTTTCACATCGGCGTCGGCCTCCTCGGCGGTGAGGGAGCGGTCGTCGGAGCGCAGCACCAGATTGAAGGCCACTGATTTTTTGCCCTCGGGAACGCCCTTGCCCCGGTAAATATCAAAGAGGGAGACCTCTTTCAGCAGGCCTCTGGCCCCTTCCCGGATGGCGTTCTCCAGCTGACCCACAGTGACCGCCTCGTCGCACACCACGGCGATGTCCCGGGTGACGGCGGGGAATTTGGGCAGGGGGACGTACTCCGGGTCGGCCCCCTTGGCCAGCATCAGCTCGTCCAGACTCAGCTCGGCGCAGTACAGCTCCCCGTCCACGCCGAAGTTCTTGGCAACCAGGGGGTGGATCTGGCCGAAGATGCCGATGCAGTCGCTGCCGCTCCACACGGTGGCGCAGCGGCCGGGGTGCCAGGAGGCGTCGGAGGGAGCGCCGGAGGGGCCCTCAAAGTGGATGTCCTTCCCCCGCAGCTGCCGCAGGATGGCCTCCACCGCCCCCTTCAGGGTGAAGAAGTCCATATCCTCGCCGTAGGCGCCCAGGGTGAGCACCTTGGCCTCGTTGGCCAGACCCTCCTCCCCGCCGGGGAGATAAATCCGGCCCACCTCATACAGCCGGGCGGACTTGTTCCGATAGTTCCAGTTCCGGGCCAGGATGTCCAGCATGGAGGGCAGGGTGGTGGTGCGCATGATGGAGGTGTCCTCTCCCAGCGGGTTCAGGATCTTGAAGCTCTTTCTGGCGTGGTAGTCCGCCGGCCACAGAATCTTGTCGTACCAGGTGGGGGAGATGAAGGAATAGGTGATGATCTCGTCATAGCCGCAGGCCCGGCACACGGCCCCCAGAGTCTGCTCCAGCTTCTGCTCCTCGGAGTAGCCCCCCCGGGTGGTCTGGCCCCGCATGAGGGTGGTGGGGATGTTGTTGTACCCGTGGAAGCGGGCCACTTCCTCGGCCAGATCGGCCATGCCCTCCACGTCGCCCCGCCAGGAGGGGACGGTGACCTGATTTCCCTCCACCTGGAAATCCAGCTTCTTCAGAATGCGGATCATCTCGTCGGCCCCGATCTCGGTGCCCAGCAGGGCGTTGATCCGGTCGGGCTCCAGAGTCAGGACCCGGGGCTGGGGCACGAAGTTGAGAATGTCAATAACGCCGTCCACCACTTCGCCGGCCCCCAGCAGCTCCACCAGCTCGCAGGCCCGGTTGACGGCGGGCAGCGTGTTCAGGGGGTCCAGCCCCTTCTCGAACTTGGCGCTGGCCTCGGTGCGCATGCCCAGGGACAAGGCGCCCTTGCGGATGCAGGTGCCGTCAAAGCAGGCGGACTCGAACACCACGTCGGCGGTGTCGGCCACGATCTCGGAGTTCAGGCCGCCCATGATGCCCGCCAGACCCACCGCCCGGTGCTCGTCGGCGATGACCAGGTGGTTGGCGGTGAGCTTGCGCACGTTTCCGTCCAGCGTGGTCAGCTCCTCGCCCTCCTGGGCCCGGCGGACGATGATCTTTCCGCCCTTTACATAGCGGTAGTCAAAGGCGTGCATGGGCTGGCCGTACTCCAGCATGAC
>CALWVX010000211.1 GCA_944385065.1 uncultured Oscillospiraceae bacterium
ATCAAGCTGGCGGTGGTCTATGCGGTGAGCATCATGTTCATCGGCTTCCTGCTGTTCCAGCTGATCCCCCACGTGTTCCTCAGCCTGTTCCTGGCGGAGGGCGAGAGCGGCGGCGACCTGCTGACCATTGGGGTGCCCGCCCTGCGGACCATCTCCTTCAGCTTCATGTTTGCCGGCTTCTGCATCGTGTGCTCCTCCGTGTTCCAGGCCCTGGGCCACGGAGTGCTCTCCCTGCTCACCTCCCTGGTGCGGCAGCTGGGGGTGCTGCTCCCAGTGGCTTTCCTCCTCTCCCGCATTCATGGACTGGACGCGGTGTGGTGGGCCTTCCCCATCGCCGAACTGTTCTCCCTGACTTTGAGCGTACTGTTCCTGCGCCGTGTGTACAAGCGGGAGATCGCTCCCCTGCGCCTGCCTGAACCGGACCAGCTCTGAGTGCTCCGAGCGGCGCAAGAACCGTCCCACCGCTTTGTATATGGAAATCTTGAGAAAACCTGCCTCCCGTCAGCGAAGCGCTAAAAAGGACATCCGTACGGATGTCCTTTTATTTTGGCATATACGGAGCAAACAGGGGCAGCTTTCCCAATCAAAAACTGCCCACGGGGCAGCTCACCAACTGCAAGCCCAGCGCAGCGGGTTCGATTTGGAAAGGAGGAGCAAGGGAGCGGGCGGATGACGTTCTTTTCTGCCTCTGGCATAAAAAGGCGTCGGAGCAAAGCGGACTTTACTCCGACGTGGAAGAGGCGGTTAAAATCGATATCTTCTCATGGCCAGAAAAACCGCCGCGCAACGGCGGACCCAAACCGGAGCCCAGCAATAGCTGGTCCGGTCTGAAAAGGAGCCGCGACAAAATGAGTGAGAGGTGACTTTTATAAAAAAGTCGCCGCGAACGATATGTCATCCGCGGCGACGTGGTACGGCTGAAGGGATTCGAACCCCCGACCTACTGGTTCGTAGCCAGTCACTCTATCCAACTGAGCTACAGCCGCATACCGTAAAGAGGATTTCCTCTTGACAGCTTAATGATTATAGCACACTCTTTTTAGAAATGCAAGAGGTATTTTCTATTTTTTCCTTTTTTCTTTTGCAGAGAGCAGCCCCCGGCCCGAAGGCCGGGGGCTGCGGCAAAGATACCAATCGGATCAGCCGCCGAATACCTTGATCAGGAAGCCCGCAGCAACAGCGGAACCAATGACGCCGGCCACGTTGGGGCCCATGGCGTGCATCAGCAGGAAGTTGGAGGGATTCTCCTTCTGGCCCACGACCTGGGACACCCGGGCGGCCATGGGCACGGCGGACACGCCGGCGGAGCCGATCAGGGGGTTCACCTTGCCCTTGGTGAGGATATACATCACATCGCCGAAGAGCACGCCGCCGGCGGTGGACAGGCAGAAGGCGAACAGGCCCAGGAAAATGACCTTCAGAGTGTCGGGGGTCAGGAAGGTGTCGTAGGTGGCCTTGAAGCCCACAGACAGGCCCAGGGCGATGGTGACAATGTTCATCAGGGCGTTCTGGGCGGTGTCGGACAGGCGGTCGCAGCAGCCGCACTCCCGGAACAGATTGCCCAGCATCAGCATACCAATGAGGGGGGCGGTGTCAGGCACCAGCAGAATGACAAAGATGGTCACCACAATGGGGAAGATGATCTTCTCCGCCTTGGAGACGGTGCGCAGCTGAGTCATCTTGACCTTGCGCATCTCCTTGGTGGTGAGCAGCTTCATGATGGGGGGCTGGATCAGAGGGATCAGGGCCATATACGAGTATGCCGCGATAGCGATGGCCGGCAGAAGTCCAACAGCCAACTTAGACGCCGTCAGGATGGCGGTTGGGCCGTCCGCGCCGCCGATGACGCCGATAGCAGCGGCCTCATGGGGCGCAAAGCCCAGGGCCAGAGCCAGCAGGAAGGCGGTGAAGATGCCCAGCTGGGCGGCGGCGCCCAGGAGCAGGGACATGGGGTTGGCCAGCAGGGGGCCGAAATCGGTCATGGCGCCGATGCCCATGAAGATAATGGACGGATAAATTGCGTACTGGACACCCTGATAGAGTACCCACATGAAGCCTACCGTACCGCTGTTGGTGGCGGCATCATAAACCGGCGGATTGAACAGCCCGGTGAGGGGCAGGTTGGCCAGCAGCATGCCGAAGGCAATGGGAACCAGCAGCAGGGGCTCAAAACCCCGGCCAATACCTAAGTACAGCAGAACACAGGCCACCACAATCATGACCAGCTGGCGCCAGTCGGTGGGGATGGCGGCGAAACCGGAACCCTGCATGATTGCAGTCATTACTTCAACAATAAAATTCATCGTTCGTCACCCTCCTCTCAGCCCAGCGTGACCAGCAGGTCGTCGGTATTGACGGTGGAGCCCACCACGGCGGAGATGGCCTTGACGGTGCCGTCCACGGGGGCGGACACCTCGATCTCCATCTTCATGGCCTCCAGCACGATCAGCACGTCGCCGGCCTTCACGCTCTGGCCCACCTGGCACTCCACCTTGAAGATGTTGCCGGGCATGGGGCTGTTCACCGCGGTCTCTCCGGCGGCCACAGCGGCAGGGGCCGGAGCGGGAGCAGGGGCGGGAGCGGCGGCGGCGGCAGGAGCCGGAGCGGCGGCGGGGGCGGCCACAGGAGCAGCCACGGGAGCCGCGGGGGCGGCCGCCACGGGGGTCATGTTGGTGATCTGGAAGGAGCCGGGAGCCATCCCGGACTCCTCGGCCACAGCGGCCATGGTCACGGCCACCAGCTCATTGTCGTCCAC
>CALWVX010000212.1 GCA_944385065.1 uncultured Oscillospiraceae bacterium
ATTATAGATCAAATGACAGGGCTGTTCAACCCATACTCTCAGGCAGGAATTTGCAATCCATGTCAAAGCCAAAGAACCGGGGGTTCAAAATCTCCAGCGCCCGCGGCTCCTTCCACAGCGAGTGGCAGGGGAAGGCCAGCACGGACAGCTCCATTCCCGGCAGACAGTTGGGGTTGGTCACCGGCATTCCGTCGGCGGTGTTTACCACACAGATCAGGTCGGGGCAGGTGAGCACCACTTTGCCGTCCTTCCAGCAGATCATATTCTCATTTTTGTACCAGACCCGCACCTGGCCCCCGTCCGCCTTGTCGGTCAGATAAATATCTCCCAGGGTAAAGCCGTCTTTGATCTCCCAATGGCTGTCATCCGTGACGGTCCCATGATAGAGGAGCCGGCCGTTTCCGGCCTCCAGGATGGCCTGGATCGGGTCTGCCCCCGTCTCGCAGGCGACCCGGCGGGCCCGGCCCACCTTCTCCGCGTGAGACAGAGCGTTTGGGATCACAGAGGTGCGCAGCCGGTCGCCCCGGATGGGATGGTCGGCCATCCCCACCAGTCCGTTGGAGCCCACCGCCATAAAGCGGGACAGGGCCTCCGCGCGGGCGTCATCGGCAACCCGCTGGACAATGACCGCGTCCCCATAGATGGTGGACACAGAGAAGGGGGCAATGGGCTGCTCCCGGATGTAATAGGTGGAGAACTGCAGTTCGGGCACCGCCCGGCCGGCGGCGTCCGCGTCCACCATGAATTTCCCCATGCGGGCGGCGGCGGCCATGGCCACTCCGGTGTTGCCCCCGCCATACTCAATGGACAGCAGGCCGTGGAACTCCACCTTCATGTACTCCTCCAGCGCGGTTACTGCGTCAGGCAGCTCCTGGCCGGACAGTTCCACTGCCTGGTCATCTGGAACAACAGTCCCGCACAGATAGGGGTTGACGTAGTAGCAGTCGTCCCGGACCTCTGAAAAGTCCAGCAGCTTGAAGGTCCGGCCGGCCTCCAGCTCCCGCTCCACCGCGTCCATTCCCTCCTTCAGCGCTCCGCCTCCGCCGGTCCCCAGAATGGAACAGCCGATCAGAATGTCGGTAATTTCCTCGCGATTCAAAAGTCTCATGTTTCGTGCCTCCCTTTGCTTTTTTTGGTGTTTTGATTATATCAAAGCAAAAAATTAAGGGCATTAGAGCCCTCACAAAAAAATTCCCGATTCATTGGACTGTAACACAACCGTCTGAAATTCTGCCCAAAAGACAAATATCCTTTTTGGCGGCAAAAAAACAGGCCCGCCGGACGGCGGGCCTGAACTTCAGATTCAGCTGCTCTCACTCAGAAACGACAGACAGTCGATGGCCAGGGAGACCTCCTTGGTGAACCGGCAGCTGTCCTCCTCCATCCCCAACAGGTTTTTGGCCTTGTTCACCCGAAAGCGCACCGTGTTCTCATGCTGAAACAGGGCCGCCGCCGTGCGCTTATAGCTCCCGTCCTCCTGAAAGAATATCCGCAGGGTCTCCACCAGATCCACCCCGTGGCCCTCCTGGTATTCCCGAAGGGGCCGCAGAGTCTCCCGGCAGAACCGGGCGAGGGCGGGATGATGGCGCAGATCATAGAGCAGCTCCCAATAGGGCTCCTGCCCAAAGCAGGTCACAGGCCTGTTCCGGCAGGCGCTGATCCGGCAGCTCTGAAAGGCCTCCCGCATGGCCTGGGCGAACTCTCCCGCTCCCCGGTGCGGGGCGCTGACCCCCATCCGGGCATCGGAAAACAGCCCTGCAGCGACAGTCGGAAGAAGGGAGGACAGCGCGTTCAGTTCCTCCGGCGCGTCCATTCCCACAGCCCAGAACAACTGTCCCCGAAACAGGTGAAGACTGACCTCCCGGCGGCTGAGCCGGGAAGTCAGTTCCCGCTCCAAGTCCCCCCGCCGCGACTCCGCCTCCCGCGCCGACAGAAAACACACCCCATAGACCGCCTGCCGGAAGGAGAAGAAGTGCTTGGCCAGGTCGGCGGATTCCGCCTGGGAGACGGGGTCGTAGAGCAGGCTGTCCGCCCGCTTCTCCATGGCGGCGCTGGCCTCGCTGAGGTAAATGGCCTCTGTGACCGCCCGGATCACGTCGGCGTATGCGATGCGGTCGGACAGCAGAATAATGGGGTAACCGCTCTGGTCGGCCAGCTCTGCCGCCTCGGCGGGAAACTCGTCCAGATTTTCAATCATCACAATGCAGCAGCTGCTCCGGGTTCGGATATAGAAACGAATTCGATCCAGCAGCTTGGGCAGCTCTGTGCGATAGGGGGCATATCCGAAAATATAGAGGTCCCCCTTGGCCGTCAGTGCGTACTCCTCCTCGCTGAAGACAATGGGACAGTCCGTAAAGGAGACCGCCCGCACCTGGCGGGACAGTCCGCCCGCGCCGGCAATCACTCTGCCCTCCCGCAGCAGGGGGAGGGACAGCAGATCCAGAACCTTCAGGGCCATAGGCATCACCTCTCCTTCGCCGCTCCGCCCAGCGGCGGCTGTTTTTTTCAGTATAACAAAAAGCGGGCCGAAATACAAATCAATTCCGCGCCGGGCACGGCGCCAGCCTGAAAAATCTGCCCCGCAGTCCTCCGCCGGCCGCCTGTCGGAACCAGGAGAACAAATCAGGGGGCCGTCCGCTTATGCGGACGGCCCCCTGCCGGTTGTACGATTACTGAATGGCAATGGTGCTGCTCCTGGGCAGCTCCTTCTTCCCCGGCTTGGGCAGCGATACCTTCAGCACGCCGTCCTCATA
>CALWVX010000213.1 GCA_944385065.1 uncultured Oscillospiraceae bacterium
TCAGGTCCGGGTGATTACCGCCCGCTGATCCCTTCCCCGTCTGTCTTTCAGGGGCGCGGCCGCACGGCCGCGCCCCTGATTCGTCTCCGCCGGGCCCACAAAAAGATTGACAAACGGCCGGCGTATGATATAGTGAAAT
Organism: uncultured Oscillospiraceae bacterium; assembly: GCA_944385065.1. Lineage (GTDB taxonomy): Bacteria > Bacillota > Clostridia > Oscillospirales > Oscillospiraceae > Lawsonibacter. Next base: position 140 of record CALWVX010000213.1, read on the forward strand.
GCGGGGCGGCCCCCGGTCCGCCCCCATTCCCCGGTTATTGGAGGCGCTCCGGATGGACAAGAAGGCCCTGATCGCCCGGACGCTGGAGCAGATGCTGCAGACCCGGCCCCTGGATAAAATCACCGTCACCGATCTGGCGGAGGCCTGCGGCGTCAGCCGCCAGACCTTCTATTATCACTTTCAGGATCTGCTGGACGCGGTGGAGTGGCAGCTGCGCCAGTCCATGGACCAGGCCCTCTCCGCCGGGCTGGCCTCTCCCCCGGCCTCCCTGCCGGAGGCCTTCCGCGCCATGGTCCAGGTGACCTGGGAGCACCGGGAGGCCATCCGCCAGACCATGGCCTCCCAGCGGCGGGCCGAGCTGGAGCGCCTGTTTCTCCAGATGAGCCGGGACCTGCTGCTGAAGCTCTACCGGGCCCGGAGGTCCGACTCCCCCGTGCGCCCGGCCGACCTGGAGTTCTCCCTGTCCTTCGCCTCCTGCGGCATGGTGGGCGTGCTGCTGGAGACGGTGACGGAGAAATCCCCCGATCTGGACAACCTGGTCCGGCAGATGGACCGGGTCCTGTCCCAAATGCCCTGACTCCCCCTCCCCCGCGCGCGGCGCGGGGGAGTTTTTTGTGCCTCCCCCTTCCAAATCAGATTGACAAAACGAAGGATTTGTCAAAACAAAGGCAAAAATCTGCCAGTGGAATTCCCGCTGCCCGGCTGGTATTATAAATTGGGTATTTGTAAATGGGAGATTTGCAAGGGCGGCCGGCTTTCTCCCGCCGCCAAGGAAGGAGTCATGTGTATGCACGAAGTAAAACCGCCCAAGAAGCCGCTGATCTACTACTATGTGATCGTGCTGCTGGCGCTGATGCTGATCAATTTCCTGGCCGTGCCCTGGATGGCCCAGCGTCAGATCCGGGAAGTGGACTACAACACCTTCAACTCCATGGTCCAGGAGGGCCAGGTGGGGCGGGTGCAGATCCAGGAGCAGGAGAACCGCATCCTGTTCACCGACAAGGAGGAGACCGCCGTCTATAAGACCGCGATGGTGCCCGACTACACCCTGACCGACCGGCTGCTGGAGGCGGGGGTCTCCACCACCGGCGAGGAGATCCAGCAGACCGACCCCCTGCTCACCTTCCTGCTCAGCTGGGTGCTGCCCATTGTGATCTTTGTCGCCCTGGGGCAGTACATGTCCAAAAAGATGATGAACAGCATGGGCGGCCCCAACGCCATGATGTTCGGCAAGAGCAACGCCAAGGTGTATGTGAAGTCCTCCGAGGGCATCAAGTTCTCCGACGTGGCCGGAGAGGACGAGGCCAAGGACAACCTGAAGGAGATCGTGGAGTACCTCCACGACCCCAAGAAGTACCAGGAGATCGGCGCCTCCATGCCCAAGGGCATCCTGCTGGTGGGCCCGCCGGGGACCGGCAAGACCATGCTGGCCAAGGCGGTTGCCGGCGAGGCCAGCGTACCCTTCTTCTCCATGTCCGGCTCGGAATTTGTGGAGATGTTCGTGGGCATGGGGGCCAGCAAGGTGCGGGACCTGTTCAAGCAGGCCAAGGAGAAGGCCCCCTGCATCGTCTTCATCGACGAGATCGACGCCATCGGCCAGAAGCGCAACTCCGGCGCCTACGGCGGCAACGACGAGCGGGAGCAGACCCTGAACCAGCTGCTCACCGAGATGGACGGCTTCGAGGGCAACACCGGGGTCATCATCCTGGCGGCCACCAACCGGCCCGAGTCCCTGGACCCCGCCCTGACCCGGCCCGGCCGCTTTGACCGGCGGGTTCCGGTGGAGCTGCCCGACCTGAAGGGCCGGGAGGAGATCCTGAAGGTCCACGCCCGGAAGATCAAGGTGGCCGAGGATGTGGACTTCAACAAGGTGGCCCGCATGGCCTCGGGCGCCTCGGGCGCGGAGCTGGCCAACATCGTCAACGAGGCCGCCCTCCGGGCGGTGCGGGACGGCCGGCGCTACGCCACCCAGGCCGACCTGGAGGAGAGCATCGAGGTGGTCATCGCCGGCTATCAGAAGAAGAACGCCATCCTCACCGACGAGGAGAAGAAGATCGTGTCCTATCACGAGGTGGGCCACGCCCTGGTGGCCGCCATGCAGACCCACTCCGCCCCGGTGCAGAAGATCACCATCATCCCCCGCACCTCCGGCGCCCTGGGCTACACCATGCAGGTGGAGGAGGGCAACCACTATCTCATGAGCCAGGCCGAGCTGGAGAACAAGATCGCCACCCTCACCGGCGGCCGGGCCGCCGAGGAGCTGGTGTTCCACTCCGCCTCCACCGGCGCCTCCAACGACATCGAGCAGGCCACCAAGCTGGCCCGGGCCATGATCACCCGGTACGGCATGAGCCCCGACTTCGACATGGTGGCCCTGGAGACGGTGACCAACCAGTATCTGGGGGGCGACGCCTCTCTGGCCTGCTCCGCCGAGACGGCGGCCCAGATTGACCGGCAGGTGGTGGAGCTGGTGAAGAGCCAGCACGAGAAGGCCCTGAAGATTCTGGAGGAGAACCGCTCCAAGCTGGACGAAATCGCCCGGTACCTGTACGAAAAAGAGACCATCACCGGCGAGGAGTTCATGA
>CALWVX010000214.1 GCA_944385065.1 uncultured Oscillospiraceae bacterium
GTATCGCTGACGGAGTGGATGGGACTGATGGAGGGGCTGGAGAAGGGGCTGCACGAGGCCAGCTTCACCGGGTTCTATCACCTGTGCCGGTGTCTGCTGGTGAAGAGCGAGGCAGACTTCGACGCCTTCGACCGGGCCTTTCTGGAGTACTTCCGGGACGTGCCCTTCCAGCAGGAGGTGTCTGACGAGATGCTCCGCTGGCTGGATCAACCCAACGCGCCGCTGGGCGAGTACGACGAGCTCCAGGCCGAGATGAACGAGTCCCTGTCCGAGCTGGAGATTGAAAAGATGTACCAGGAGCGCAAAAATGAGCAGCGGGAGCAGCACAACTGCGGCACCTACTGGGTGGGTACCCACGGCATGTCCATCTTCGGCAACAGCGGCATGTCTCCCGTGGGCCTGCGGGTGGGGGGACAGTCCCGCTACCGCCGGGCCTTCCGGGTGGCGGGGGAGCGGCGGTTCCGGGATTTCCGCCAGGACAACACCCTGGATACCCGGCAGTTTCAGGTGGCCCTGCGGCGGCTGCGGCAGTTCTCCGGTCTGGTGGACCTTCCCCCCACCGAGTTCGACGTGGACAACACCATCAAGGACACCGCCGACAACGGCGGCGTGCTGAAGGTGCGCTATAAAAAGCCCCGCCAGAACACGGTGAAGGTGCTGCTGCTCATGGATTCCGGGGGCTCCATGGAGTACTACGGCTCCCTGTGCTCCGCTCTGTTCCAGGCGGTGAGTAAGTCGGGCCACTTTAAAGATCTGAAGATTTACTATTTTCACAACTGCCCCTATACCCGGCTGTACCACGATCCCACTCTGGACCCCAACCACGCGCTGCCGGTCAGCTGGGTGCTGTCCAACCTCTCTCCGGAATACAAGGTGATCTTTGTGGGGGACGCCCAAATGCATCCCTATGAGCTGCTGGACCCCTTCCCCGTGGTGAAGGAGGGGGAGCCGGAGAGCGGCCTGGACTGCCTGCGGCGGTTCAAGGACCGCTACCGCCACATTGTCTGGCTCAACCCCGGCGACCGCCCCACCTGGGGCGACGAGTGGACGGAGACCTACGATGTGATAGACCGTCTCTTTCCCATGTTCCCTCTGACGGTGGAGGGGCTGGAAGAGGGTATGAAGAAGCTGCTGGCCCGGTAAACGGGAAAGAAATCGAGAAGGCCCCCGCGCTTGTGAGGCGCGGGGGCCTTCCTGTGCAGTTCGGAAGAAGGGCGGGGCCCGGACAGCCTTCCCTGTCCGGGGCTCCCAATGCCGTTACTTTCCCACCGCGCTGCGATGGGAAAGTCCCCGCTGTGCGGACCGCGCGCCGCGCCGGGCGCGGCTTTGCGGGGCATTCGATTTCATTCGAGGCGGGCTCCGCCCCCTCGAGCTCCCCCGGACGGACCGGGACAGGGTGCTCCAGGCAGACAGAAAATGAGGAAAGGACGGGGCCCGGACAGCCTTCCCTGTCCGGGCCCCTGTCATAAGGGAGGAGAAATCAGAAGTGAGGCTGATCAGGGTGGGAATGGCCGCAGCCGCTGCAGGAGGAGCAGTTTCCCCCGCAGGAGCAGCCTCCGCCGCTCTTGTGGCTTTTCCAGATGGAGCGGATGGCCAGGCCCACGGCCAGGGCCAGCACAGCGATCACAATGAGATTGAGAAGAATGGGGGGCATAGCTTGCGCTCCTTTCCTTGAATCAGACGCTTATTTGGCGGCGGCAGCGGCCACGGAGGTCAGATGCCGGGTGGACTCGTCGGGCTGATACCCCTTCCGGAACAGCAGGTACAGCAGACCGGCCAGGGCGGCAATGGCCACCACACTCCACACGCCGAAGCTGACCTCGCCGGTGATGAGGCCGCCGATCTGATAGACGATCATGGAGATAATGTAGGCGAATCCACACATATAGCCGATGGCGCCCAGAGTCCACTTCCAGTTGTTCATCTCCCGCTTGATGGCGCCCATGGCGGCGAAGCAGGGGGCGCACAGCAGGTTGAAAATCATGAAGGAATAGGCGCTCAGTCCGGTGAAAGCCGCGGCGATGGCGGGATAAAGGCCGGAGGCGTCCTCCATCAGATCGGCCTCGCCGGCGTAGTTGAAGGCGATGCCGAAGAAGTTGACCACTTCCTCCTTGGCGATCAGGCCGGTGATTGTGGCGCAGGCCAGCTTCCAGGCGTTCTCGCCGACCCAGCCCAGGGGGTAGAAGATCCAGGCGATGGCACTGCCGATGGTGGCCAGCAGAGAGTTGTTGGTGTCGGCCACCGCGCCGAACACGCCGTTCTCAAAGCCATAGCCCATGAGGAACCACAGAATAATGGAGGAGATCAGAATGACGGTGCCGGCCCGCTTGATGAAGGCCCAGCCTCGCTCCCACATGGAGCGCAGGGCGCCCCAGAGGGAGGGGGCGTGATAGGCGGGCAGCTCCATGACAAAGGGGGCGGGTTCGCCGGCGAACAGTTTGGTCTTCTTCAGAATGATGCCGGTGATGACCACAGCGGCGATGCCGATAAAGAAGGCGGACACGGATACCCAGGGAGAGTTGCCGAAGATGGCGCCGGCAAACAGACCGATAATGGGCAGCTTGGCGCCGCAGGGGATAAAGCCGGTGGTCATGACGGTCATTTTCCGGTCCCGGTCCTGCTCAATGGTCCGGGTGGACAGAATGCCGGGCACACCGCAGCCGGTGGCCACCAGCAGGGGGATGAAGCTCTTGCCGGACAGGCCGAAGCGGCGGAAGATCCG
>CALWVX010000215.1 GCA_944385065.1 uncultured Oscillospiraceae bacterium
TCGTACTTGTCCAGGTTGACCGCCGGGCCGCCCCGGGTGTCCACCACCTTCTTCTGGGGCACCCGGCTCTGGGGCCGGGCCTGCTGGGCCTGGGGCTGAGTCTGGGTCTGGGTCTGGGCCGGAGCGGGGGCCTGCTGGGCCGCCGGGGTCTGGGGCTGCTGGGCGGGCTGGGGCCTGCTCTCGGCCCGGGGGGCCGCCTTCTCCTCCTTCCGGGGGGCGGGCTGCTTCTCCCCGCCGGCAGTCTCCTCCTTCTTGGGGGCGGGCTCATGGTACACGTCGGCGTAGACCGACTGGATGGAGTCGATCTGGTTGTGCTGGGTCAGATACTCAAAGACGATGGACAGCTCCTCGTCGGTGAGGGGCTGCATGTGGTTCTTGGGGGGGTGGCCGTACTGGGTGAGGATCTCCATGACCTCCTTGGAGGGGAGCTCCTTCCCGTTCTTCTTAAAATCCTTGGCCACCTTGTGGATGGGATATTTGATCATCATGTCGGATGGCACCTCATTTCTTCGGGTTTGGGAACTTTCCGGTCAGCTTCCGGGCGCCGGGGCCGGGGGAGCGCTTCTCCGCCGGCCGCCCGCCGCCGGGGCGGGGAGCCCGGGGGCCGCCCTTGGGGGGCGCCGTCCGTTCCTGGGGTGGATGGGGTCGGGAGGCGGGGGCCGCCTTCTGTCCGGGCGGGACGGGGGAAGGCGCCCAGGGGCGTTTTTTCCCCTCCCGCAGATTCTTCTCGTGCTGCCGCTTCTCCTTCTGCCGCTGGAGGACCCTGTCGGCCTTCTCCCGCAGCAGGGCGGCGGCGGGTCCGTACTTCTCCGGGTCCCGGGCGGCCAGCTTCTCCCCCACCGCGGCGGCAAAGCCCGCGTCGGTCAGGGCCAGCAGGGCGCAGGAGCTCCGGCCCAGCATGCCGCCCAGCTCCGCCTTGGTCAGGGGGAGGGACAGCCAGGGCACATTGCCCGCCTGGCCGAAGTGGGCCGCCCGGCGGACGGTGTTGGGGGCGGCGTCCTCCGCCAGCAGAACCACCCGGGCCTGCCGGGCGCGGCAGGCGGCGCCCACCGGCTCCTCCCCCGCCTCCAGCCGGCCGGCCTTCCGGGCCAGACCCAGCAGATGGAGGATGGGATCATGGGGCATGGGCGGGCACCTCCTTCATCTGCTCCTCCAGGGCCTGCCACACCTGGTCGGGCAGGGGGGCGGAAAAGGCCCGCTCCAGAGCCCTGGACTTCCGGGCTCTGGCCAGACAGGCCGGGTCGGGGCACACATAGGCCCCCCGGCCGGGCAGCTTGCCTTTGAAGTCCAGGCTCACGGCCCCCTCGGGGGAGCGCACCACCCGGATCAGCTCCTGCTTGGGCTTCATCTCCCGGCAGCCGGCGCACTGGCGCATGGGTATTTTCTTGGGCACGTTCCGCACCACCCTTCTTGGTCAGAGTTGAGAGTGAAGAGTGGAGAGTTGAGATAGGAGACATCTTCACTCTCCACTCTCAGCTTTTCACTCTGTATGATTAAGCTTCTTCCGAAGCCTCAGCGGTCTCGTTCTCAGCGGGCTCTTCCGCAGGCGCTTCGGCCGCCTCAGCCGGAGCCTCCTCCGCGAACAGGTCCTCCTCGGGCTCCTCAATGGGCTCCAGAGGGGCGGAGGCGGGCTTGATGTCGATCTTGTAGCCGGTGAGCTTGGCGGCCAGCCGGGCGTTCTGCCCCTCCTTGCCGATGGCCAGGGACAGCTGGTCGTCGGGGACCACCACCCGGCAGCTCTTGCCGTCGGGCAGCTCCTCCACCGAGATCACGTCGGCGGGGGACAGGGCGGCGGCGATATACTCCGCCGGATCCTCGGAGTACTGGATCAGGTCCACCTTCTCGTCCTCCAGCTCGGCGAGGACGTGGTCGATGCGCTGGTGCCGGGGACCGATGCAGGCGCCCAGGGCGTCCACGTTGGGGTCGGCGGACCACACCGCCAGCTTGGTGCGGGACCCGGCCTCCCGGGCCACCGACTTGATCTCCACGGTGCCGTCGAAGATCTCGGGCACCTCCAGCTCGAACAGCCGCTTGACCAGCCCCGGGTGGGTGCGGGAGATGAGCACCTGGGGCCCCTTGGTGGCCCGGCGGACCTCCACCACATAGACCTTCAGCCGCTGGCCCTCCACATAGCGCTCCCCCTTCACCTGCTCGTTGGGGCCCAGATAGGCGTCGGTGAACTCAGAGCCGGAGTGGATGCGCAGGGTGGCCGCCCCGGTGCGGGGGTCGATGCGGGTGACCACGCCGGTGAGCAGCTCGTGCTCCTTGGTAGAGAACTCGTCGTAGACCATGCCCTGCTCGGCCTCGCGGATGCCCTGGATGATGACCTGACGGGCGGTCTGGGCGGCGATGCGGCCGAAGCTGCGGGCCTTGATCTCCATGCGCACCGTGTCCCCCAGCTGGGCCTGGGGCAGGGCGGAGCGGGCCTCCTCCAGGCTGATCTCCATGGCGGGGTTATCCACCTCCTCCACCACTTCCTTCTTCAGGAACAGGCGGACGGTGCCCCGCTCCTCGTCGGCCTCCATGACCAGATTGTCGCCCACGCCCTCGTGGTCCCGGCGGTAGGCGGACAGGAGGGCCTGGGTGATCTTCTCCATCATATAGCCGGGCTTGATGCCCTTTTCCTGCTCGATCTGATGGATGGCCTCGAAAAACTCCTTGGCGTCCATCTCGTTGCTGTTGACCTGTTTCTTTGTCACTCTCTTAGCCACGGT
>CALWVX010000216.1 GCA_944385065.1 uncultured Oscillospiraceae bacterium
GAGGTCAGTTTGATGACCAACTCCATGGTGGCCGAGTATGACGAGGGCGCGCTGACCGCTCAGGACATTATGCAGGCGGTGGCGGACGCGGGCTATGGGGCCTCTCTGCCGCAGAAGGCCGGGGATACGGCCCGAGCCGGGACCGAGCGGCCGGAGGCCCGGATGGAGGCGGAGCTGGCCTCCATGAAGCACCGGCTCATCTGGTCCTTTGTGTTCCTGATCCCCCTCTTTTATATCTCCATGGGGCACATGTTCGGCGCTCCCATCCCGGCCTTTCTGACGGGGCTGGAGAACGCGGTGGCCTTCGGACTGACCCAGCTGCTGCTCACCCTGCCCATTCTGTACCTCAACGATAAGTATTATAAAGTGGGATTTAAAACGCTCTGGCATCGCGCGCCCAACATGGATTCCCTCATCGCGGTGGGTTCCATGGCCGCGGTGATCTACGGGGTGTTCGCCATCTACCAGATGGGCTATGGCCTGGGCCACGGGGACTGGGCCCTGGTGGAGCGGTACCACATGGACCTGTATTTCGAGTCCGCCGGCATGATCCTCACCCTCATCACCCTGGGCAAATACCTGGAGACGCGGTCCAAGGGCAAGACCAGCCAGGCCATCACCCGGCTCATGGACCTGGCCCCCAAGACGGCCAGCGTCCTCCGGGACGGGGCGGAGGTGGAGATTCCCGTGGAGGAGGTCCGGGTGGGGGACCATATTGTGGTCCGGCCGGGCCAGTCCATTCCGGTGGACGGCGTGATTCTGGAGGGGAACTCCGCCGTGGACGAGTCCGCCCTCACCGGCGAGTCCCTCCCTGTGGACAAGGGCCCCGGGGACAAGGTGGCCGCCGCCTCCCTGAACAAGTCAGGCTCCTTCACCTTCCAGGCCTCCCGGGTGGGGGAGGACACCACCCTGGCCCAGATGATCCGTCTGGTGGAGGAGGCCTCCGCCTCCAAGGCCCCCATCGCCAAGCTGGCCGACAAGGTGGCCGGGGTGTTCGTCCCCATCGTCATGATCATCGCCGCCGTCACCGCCATTGCCTGGTTCTTTGCCAGCGGCTCTGACATTACAAAGGCGCTTACCACCGGCGTGGCCGTGCTGGTGATCTCCTGCCCCTGCGCTCTGGGGCTGGCCACCCCCGTGGCCATCATGGTGGGCACCGGCAAGGGGGCGGAGAACGGCATCCTCATCAAGTCCGCCGAGGCGCTGGAGACCCTTCACGGGGTGGACACGGTGGTGCTGGACAAGACGGGCACCCTGACCCAGGGCAGACCGGTGGTCACCGACATCCTCCCCGCCGAGGACATGGACGAGGAGGGACTGCTCATTCTGGCCGCCTGTCTGGAGGGCCCCTCGGAGCACCCCCTGGCCGCCGCCATTGTGGAGGAGAGCAGAAAGCGGAACCTCCCCGTCACCTCGGTTGGAAACTTCACCGCCCTCCACGGCCGGGGGGTCCGGGCCACCCTGGGGGACCGGACCTGCATGGGCGGCAACCGGGCCATGATGGAGGAGGCCGGGGTGGAACTGGGAGACTTCCCCGCCAGGGCGGAGGAGCTGGCCGCCCAGGGCAAGACCCCCCTGTATTTCGCCGACGAGCACAAGGTGCTGGGCCTCATCGCCGTGGCCGACACCCCCAAGCCCACCAGCGCCGCCGCCGTGGCCGCCTTCCGGAAGCTGGGCCTGGAGGTGGTCATGCTCACCGGGGACAACCGCCGCACCGCCGACGCCATCGGGCATGAGCTGGGGGTGACCCAGGTGATGGCCGAGGTGCTGCCCCAGGACAAGGAGCGGGTGGTGCGCCAGCTCCAGGAGGAGGGCAGGAAGGTGGCCATGGTGGGGGACGGCATCAACGACGCCCCCGCCCTGGCCCGGGCCGACGTGGGGCTGGCCATCGGGGCGGGCACCGACGTGGCCATCGAGTCGGCCGACATTGTGCTGATGAAATCCGACCTGCTGGACGCGGCGGCGGCGGTGGAGCTGTCCCGTGCCACCATCCGCAACATCAAGGAGAACCTGTTCTGGGCGTTCTTCTATAACTCCCTGGGCATCCCCCTGGCCGCCGGCGTGTTTTACGCCCTGGGCATCACCGACTTCATGCTCAACCCCATGTTCGCCGCCGCCGCCATGAGCCTGAGCTCGGTGTGCGTGGTGTCCAACGCCCTGCGCCTGCGGTTTTTCAAGAGCAGGTTCAAATCGGACGTCCCCGGCCAGACGGCCGGTGATGAGGACCGTCAGCCCCCCGCCTGCGGCGGGACCTGCCCGGTCCAGCTGGAAGAAAGCAAGGAAAATCCCGAACACAATGAAGGAGGAACGAAAACCATGACCAAGACCCTGAAGATTGAAGGCATGATGTGCGCCCACTGTGTGGCCCATGTGGAGCAGGCCCTGTCCGCCCTGGGGGGCGTGACCGAGGCCAAGGCCGATCTGGAACAGAAGCAGGCCACCGTCACCCTGTCCGCCCCGGTGTCCGACCAGGAGCTGAAGGACGCGGTGACTGAGGCGGGCTATGAGGTGGTGTCCATTCAGTGAGAGCGGACCACGACCAGGTCACCCGGCTGCTGAAAACCGCCCGGGGACAGATTGACGGCATCCTGAGGATGGTGGAGGAGGACCGGTACTGTCTGGAGGTATCCAGCCAGATCATGGCCGCCCAGTCCATCCTGAAAAAGGCCAACCGCATGGTGCTCAAGGCCCACATGAACTCCTGCGTC
>CALWVX010000217.1 GCA_944385065.1 uncultured Oscillospiraceae bacterium
AGGGCGGAGGAGGACACCGCCTGAACCACCTCCTGGCCCAGGTTCAGGGCCACGGTGCAGCAGCACAGCAGGGCGGCGGCCGCCACCCCCAGGGCCAGCCTTCGCCGGGGCATTTTCGCAGTCACGATCAACACGGCGCATCTCTCCTTCCCACAGCCGGTTCTCGCCCTACTCTATGCGGAAGAGGGGCCGGGTATGCGGGGAGAGGGAAGCGTGAAGAGTGGAGAGTGGAGAGTGAAGATAGGAGTTATTGTGGCCCCCGGCGAAGCCTTCCCCTTCAGGGGAAGGTGGCACGGCCAAAGGCCGTGACGGATGAGGCATCGTGAGTCCTGGCCCCCTCTGACGAGGGCCGACTCCCCTTGTCAAGGGGAGATGTCGCGCAGCGACAGAGGGGATAGGGAAATGTCGAGCGAAGCGAGACTGGGGGAGAGAAAAGATAGGAATTGGAACTTTGTGGTCCCTGCCGAAGCCCAGCGGCGGCAGCCCCGTGTGGCCGCCCGCCGTTCCTGAGGGCACCCGGGAGGCGCGCCATGTAAACAAGGCAGCGCACTTGTCTACAAATTTTGTACCACGAGCGGCAGCGGGCGGGGGAAATACCGCTCTTTAAGCTTGCGCTCGCGCGCCGGATGGGAGAGGCAGGCAAGCATCAGAGATTGCCAGAGGGAAATTTTTAGAAACCGCAGGTTTCTAAACGGCGTTTTGGTGACTTTGCCGCTGTATCCGGGGCTCCCACGCGAGCCCAGCGCAGCGGGTCGCGCGGGGAAAGGACGAGCAGCGGAATGAGTGAGCTTTCGCCGCCAGGCGGAAGAGAACGATATGGAGCTTGCGAGGAGGCCGTCACTCGCCGCCGGAGCGGCGAAACCTCCCCATCCCTCGTCCCGCCCGCAGGCGGCAAACGATCCCGTGTGCACAGCATGATGCCGGAGAGGCTTCGTGTGTGCTGAAAGGAAAGGAGGTCCCCCATGGCATCGGAACGTCTGGACAAGCGGCTGGCCTCCACCGGCCGGTGGAGCCGCCGGGAGGTAAAGGAGCTGATCCGGCAGGGAAGAGTGCTGGTGGACGGCGTTCCCGCCGCCCGCCCGGAGGACAAGGTGGGGGAGGAGAGCGCCGTTTTGGTGGACGGCCGGGCGGTGGACTGTTCCCCCTTCGTCTATCTCATGCTGTACAAGCCGGCGGGCCTGCTGTCCGCCACCGAGGACCCCCGGCAGAAGACGGTGCTGGACCTGCTGCCCCGGCATCTGCGCCGCCGGGGCCTGTTTCCCGTGGGGCGGCTGGACAAGGACACCACCGGCCTTCTGCTGCTCACCGACGACGGGGCCCTGGCCCACGACCTGCTCTCCCCCAAAAAGCATGTGGACAAGGTGTACTGGGCCCGGGTGGACGGCCGGGTGGACGAGGAGGACCGGGCGGCTCTGGCCGCCGGGCTGGTGCTGGGAGACGGGCTGCGGTGTCTGCCCGCCCGGCTGGACCCCCTGGGGGACGGCTCGGAGTGCCGGATCACCCTTCGGGAGGGGAAGTACCACCAGGTCAAGCGGATGCTGGCCGCCCGGGGCAAGCCGGTGCTGGAGCTGAAGCGGCTGTCCATGGGTTCTCTGCGTCTGGATGAGGCCCTGGCCCCGGGCCAGTGGCGGGAGCTGACGGCATTCGAGCTGGCCCAGCTGAAAAGACCGGCGGGGTCCTCCAAAGAATTTGGGCGAAATGAACAAAAAATCTGAAAAAACCTCTTGCCAAAGTGGGGGAGGACCCGTTATAATAGCAAGGAGAAGACAAAACACTATCTGTAGAGGAGGGGGTTGCTTTGCCCAGCAGAATGTTTCAGGGTGTCGTACTCCAGATGAAGGACAGCGTCAACCGCATGGTGGGCGTTGTGGACGGAGAGGGGACCGTGGTGGCCTGCAGCGAGCTGACCTGTATCGGCGAGCGGTGGCCTGAGGTGACCGGCATCGTCCACGCCGCGGAGAACGGACCCGCCCGCTTCGAGGGCAAGACCTTCCGGCCTCTGGCCGGCCTGGGCGCGCAGTTTGACTATGCGGCCTTTGTCCAGGGGGACGACGAGATGGCCGACAGCCTGTGCGCCATGGCGGTGGTGGCTTTCAACGGGGCCAAGACCTATTATGAGGAGAAGCACGACAAGGCCACCTTTGTGAAGAATATTATCTCGGACAATATCCTGCTGGGGGACATCTATACCCAGGCGAAGGAGCTCCACTTTGTCTCCGAGGCCCCCCGGGCCGCCTTCCTGGTGCGCCAGCTGGGGCAGACGGACGTGAGCGTCATCGACGTGATCCAGAACCTGTTCCCCGACAAGCAGTCCGACTTTGTGATCTCCATCAACGAGACCGACGTGGCCCTGATCAAGCAGCTGCCCGAGGGGGCGGACGCCCGGGACCTGCAGAAGATCGCCAAGCAGATTGTGGACGCGGTCACCCAGGAGCTGGGGATCAAGGTGGTCATCGGCATCGGCACCATCGTGCCCCACATCCGGGACCTGGCCCGGGCCTATAAAGAGGCCGGGGTGGCCATCGACGTGGGCAAGGTGTTCGACACCGAGAAGACGGTCATCAACTATGAGAACCTGGGCATCGGCCGGCTGATCTATCAGCTGCCCACCATCCTGTGCCAGATGTTCCTCCAGGAGGTCTTCAAAAAGAACCCCATCGACGCCCTGGACCAGGAGACCCTGCTCACCATCAACAAGTTCTT
>CALWVX010000218.1 GCA_944385065.1 uncultured Oscillospiraceae bacterium
GCCCATCTGCTGGGGGGCCAGGTCACCGAGGCCCAGGACGACTCCGCCCGGGAGTACGGCAAGACCCAGACCTACTATGACACCACCTGCAAACTGTTCCGGGGCCTGCCCGAGCAGGGTATCTCCTGGATGAGCCACGGGGACTACATGGCCAGGGTGCCCGAGGGCTTTGCCCTCACCGCCCGCTCCGACGCCTGCCCCAACGTGGCCATCGCCGACGAGGTCCGGGGCTTCTACGGAGTCCAGTTCCATCCGGAGGTCAACCACACCGAAAACGGCGTCGCCATGATCCGCAACTTCCTCTATGAGGTGTGCGGTGCCAAGGGCGACTGGACCATGGGGGACTACTGCAAAACCGCCATCCGGCAGGTCCGGGAGAAGGTGGGCGACGGCAAGGTGCTGCTGGCCCTGTCCGGCGGCGTGGACTCCTCGGTGGTGGCCGCCCTGCTGGCCGAGGCGGTGGGCAAGCAGCTCACCTGTGTCTTTGTGGACCATGGCCTGATGCGGAAAAACGAGGGGGACGAGGTGGAGTCCGCCTTTGACAAGTGGGACATCAACTTTGTCCGGGTGGACGCCGAGACCCGCTTCCTGCTGAAGCTGGCGGGGGTGGACGAGCCGGAGCACAAGCGGAAGATCATCGGGGAGGAGTTCATCCGGGTCTTCGAGGAGGAGGCCAAGAAGATCGGCAGAGTGGATTTCCTGGCCCAGGGCACCATCTACCCCGACGTCATCGAGTCGGGGGCGGGGGATGCCGCCGTCATCAAGAGCCACCACAACGTGGGCGGCCTGCCCGACTATGTGGACTTCAAGGAGATCATTGAGCCCCTGCGCCTGCTGTTCAAGGACGAGGTCCGGCAGCTGGGCCGGGAGCTGGGTCTGCCCGAGTACCTGGTGTCCCGCCAGCCCTTCCCCGGTCCCGGCCTGGCCATCCGCATCATCGGGGACATCACCAAGGAGAAAGCCGACCTGCTCCGGGAGGCCGACTTCATTTTCCGGGACGAGATCGCCAAGGCCGGCCAGGACAAGTGCCTGGATCAGTATTTCGCCGTCCTCACCAACACCCGCTCCGTGGGCGTCATGGGGGACGGGCGCACCTACGACTACACCCTGGCCCTGCGGGCGGTGACCACCGCCGACTTCATGACCGCCGACTGGGCCCGGATCCCCTACGACGTGCTGGACCGCATCAGCGTGCGCATCGTCAACGAGGTGCAGGGCATCAACCGCATCTGCTACGACATTACCAGCAAGCCGCCCGCCACGGTGGAATGGGAGTGAGCCGCTCCCCCGCTCTGCCTTTCCAAATCAAGCAAACACGCCGTGATCCGCGTTCTGCGGATCACGGCGTGTTGTTCCGCCTCACGCAGTCCGGGCAAATCCCCCCGGCCCCGCCGCCGCCCTTCTCCGCCATGGGACGCTGTTTCACCCCCTCCAGGCGCCTCTCGCCGCGAGGCCGGAGCTGCGGCTCCGCCTGTACCCCGTCCGTCCCTTTGGGGTGATTTCCCAAATTTTCTCCGCTTTTCCCCCTCCGGCCCCTCAAAAATCAGGCGGCCCCATTGCCTTTTTTCCATTTTTATGATAGGATTTTTCTTGCAAAAAACCGTGAAAACAGCCGGGCGGCACCTTCGCGCCCGGTCAGTCAAGGGAGGAAAACCTATGGAGACAAACAAGCGCCCGGAGACGATGGAGCGGATTACCACCCCCGCCCTGGCCCAGTCCTTTATCGACGAGCAGATCGCCGCAGTACGCGCCCAGGTGGGGGATAAAAAAGTGCTGCTGGCCCTGTCCGGCGGCGTGGATTCCTCGGTGGTGGCCGCCCTGCTCATCCGCGCGGTGGGCAAGCAGCTGGTGTGCGTCCATGTGAACCACGGCCTGCTGCGGAAGGGTGAGCCGGAGCAGGTGGTACAGGTGTTCCGCCATGAGATGGACGCCAACCTCATCTATGTGGATGCGGTGGACCGCTTCCTGGACAAGCTGGCCGGGGTGGCCGAGCCGGAGCAGAAGCGCAAAATCATTGGGGCGGAGTTCATCCGGGTGTTCGAGGAGGAGGCCCGCAAGCTGGAGGGCATCGAATTCCTGGCCCAGGGCACCATTTACCCCGACATTCTGGAGAGCGGCCCGGTCAAGGCCCACCACAACGTGGGCGGCCTGCCGGAGGACCTGCAGTTTGAGCTGGTGGAGCCCCTGAAGTTCCTCTTCAAGGACGAGGTCCGGGTGGTGGGCAAGGCGCTTGGCCTGCCCGACTCCATGGTTTACCGCCAGCCCTTCCCCGGCCCCGGCCTGGGGGTCCGCTGCCTGGGGGCGATCACCCGGGACCGGCTGGAGGCCGTTCGGGAGAGCGACGCCATCCTTCGGGAGGAGTTTGCCAAGCACGGCCTGGAGGGAAAGGTGTGGCAGTATTTCACCATCGTCCCCGACTTCAAGTCGGTGGGGGTGAAGGATGACAAGCGCTCCTTCGAGTGGCCGGTGATCCTCCGGGCGGTGAACACGGTGGACGCCATGACCGCCACGGTGGAGGACGTCCCCTTCTCCCTGCTCCAGCACATCACCCAGCGCATTACATCCGAGGTCAAGGGCGTCAACCGGGTCTGCTTCGACCTGACGCCCAAGCCCACGGGAACCATCGAGTGGGAATGACGCTCGAAACGGCGAAAACCCGCATGAATACAGGCTTTTTTGCCCGTCCATACTGC
>CALWVX010000219.1 GCA_944385065.1 uncultured Oscillospiraceae bacterium
CCCACCCTCACCAACGGCTCCATCTGCACCGACCCCCGGTCCTGTGTCCACTACATCGTCACCGAGTACGGCATGGTGAACCTGAAGGGTCTGTCCACCTGGGAGCGGGCGGAGGCCCTCATCTCCATCGCCCACCCCGATTTCCGGGAGCAGCTGATTCAGGACGCCGAGAAGATGCACATCTGGCGCCGCAGCAACAAGAAGTAAGACTTTCAGCAAGAAGCTCCCCGGCCGCTGGCCGGGGAGCCTCTTGCTTTTATTTTTCTTTCGGCACCGGCCGTTCCATGGTTCACTCCGTCAGAAAGGGAAACTCCACATAGTTCCCCTCCCCCCAGGTCAGCACCACGGAGTAGCACCGGTCCGGATAGAGGGAAACCGACCAGGCGCCGGGAAATTCCTCCCCGTTCACGTCCCACACCCGGCCGGCCTCCCGGATAGGCGTCCACCAGCCGTCTTCCAGCGTCAGGTCCTGTCCCATGTCCTCTCTCGGCCAGCAGTACACCTCCACCTCATACCCTCCCCGGGCCCGGTCCTCCCCGATCAGGCGAAAGCAGACCGGATCATCGGCCGACACGTCCAGCCGGTACAGGCCGTCCCCGGCGTCCGGCAGGGAGACGGCCAGCGGCCGCTCTCCCTCCCGCAGGGCGCCCCCGTCCTCCGGGGCGTAGAAGTAGTCCCCCCGGTTTCCCTCCGGCTCCAGATGCACATAGGTGCCGGCGCTCCACCCCTCCTCCTCCCGGTGGGGGTAGTACAGCTCCACTCCGGGCAGGACGGGCAGGTCCGGGCTGGCCTGCTGCGCTCTCCAGTTGTCCAGTTTGGGGCCCAGCCCCCACAAAAGTCCCGCTCCAAGCTGGGACAGGATGGGCAGCCCCACCAGCAGCACCAGCAGCACCGCCAGCCCCGTGATCACCGCCCCGCTCCGCCTGACCTGCCGCTCCCGGTACTCCGCCAGAGACAGGGTGTCCCGCACCGCCTGCTCCGGGTCGGACGCCGCCTCCTCCCGCTCCCCCCGGAGCAGCTCGGGAATGGTGACCCCCAGCTCCCGGCACAGGGGCTCAAACAGGGCGGCGTCGGGCAGGTTCAGGCCGCGCTCCCACTTGCTCGCCGCCCGATCAGACACCCCCAGCCGCTCCCCCAGCTCCCTCTGGGTCAGCCCCTTCTCCTTTCTCAGCCGGGCGATCAGCGCGCCGACCTTTTTCACATCCATGGTCCGCCCCCCTTTCCGCCCTCCAGTTTACCCCGCCGCGCCCCATTTGGCAACCAACCTGCGGTCGAGTTTGGAAAAGTCCGGTTTATAGGACTGGAAAAACGGTATACTCAGGACACAAAACAGGTGATCCCCCTCCTGCTCCGCGTTTTCACTCCGCGGGGCGGAAGCCGGGAGCAGCGTCGGGGAAGCCGGGGAAAGGAGCGGAAACGCTATGGATTACAGCATTGTGTGGGTTCGGGAACATGTGGAGGTCTACGACTGGGCGGGGCGGTTCTGCTTCTCCGCCGACAGCGAGCGGGAGGCCCGGGAGGAGCTGGCCCTTACCGCCGCGTAAAAGGATCGTATGTCCCCCCGCCCGGCTGGGCGGGGGGACATTTTCATTCCATGTTCCGCAGGTACGCCTCCGCCCCATAGCGCAGGCACCGCTGCAGCCGTTTCTCTCCCCGCTGGATGGTGCGGGAGACGGTGGACTTGTCCACCCCCAGCTTCTCGCCGATCTCCCGCATGTTCTGTCCCTCCGCGTAGTACAGCAGCAGGGCCTGCCGCTGCTTGGGAGTCACATCCTCCTGCAGGGCCCGGATCAGATTCCGCTTCAGGCGGCTGACCTCCTTGCTGTTGTCGGCGGCCATCTGGCGGCTGTACAGGGCCATCTCGGCGGCGTAGTACTTGCCCTTTCTATATCGTGTATTTGGCATTTCGGCGATACCCCCTGTCGTAATAGCGCTCCGTGAGCACCGCCAGCTCCCGGGCCTCCCGGAGCATGGCGGACAGCATGCGGATGCGGTCCTGAAGCTGGCAGCGGCGGTCGGGGTCGTCCGACTGCTCCAGCAGGTATTCCAGCTGACAGATGCGCAGGTCCAGCGCGTGGGCGTGGGCCCGGTACTCCAGCGACAGCTCAGCCAAGGTCATCATCATTCCTCCTCTTCTTCCAGCCGGTCCAGGCATTGGGGGCAGACCGGCCTGCCCCGGCGCAGCACGGGCCTGTCCCAGCCGTACTGCTCCCCGCCGCACAGGGCGCACAGCCACGCGGGAGCCTCCTCCTGACTGTCCCGCCCGGGCGGCAAAACTTTTTTGAGAAAAATACTTGACATACCTCCTCTTCTTTGCTATAATATCGCTTGCTGTTGGACAGCCGCCATGTGCTGGTGTAGCTCAGCCGGTAGAGCAGCTGATTTGTAATCAGCAGGTCGGGGGTTCGAATCCGTCCACCAGCTCCACGTCGTCGCAAGCTTCGGATCGTTCGCTTCCGCGTACACGCGAAAGCTCGCTCCCTGCGCTGCTCCTCCTTTCCAAACGCGACTCGCTTCGCTGGACTCGCGTTTGGGCCCCGCCCTTCGGGCGGAAGAGACGGAGGGACGACAGACAACTTGATATGGAGGAGTTCCCGAGTGGCCAAAGGGGGCAGACTGTAAATCTGTTGCGTTAGCTTCGGTGGTTCGAATCCACC
>CALWVX010000220.1 GCA_944385065.1 uncultured Oscillospiraceae bacterium
AGGTGAGCCCCCTGTCCAGAAAACCAAAACGTGACCTGACCATGGAAGAACAGCTGGCCCGGGGCCCGCTGGACCTGCCCTTCCTCATGCTGGTGCTCATGCTGGTGGGCTTCGGGCTGGTGATGCTGTTCTCCGCCTCCTACGCCACCGCCCTGTATGACTCCAATCCCCCGGTGAACAACAACCCCTATTACTACATCCAGCGGCAGGCCGTCTTCGCCGGGGCGGGTCTGGTGTGCATGTACATCATCACCAAGATGAACTATCAGCTCTTCCGGGTGCTGTCCATCCCCCTGCTGATCGCGGCCGTTGTGCTGCTGGTTCTGGTGCTCACCCCCCTGGGGGTGGACATCAACGGTGCGCAGCGGTGGCTGTACGCCTTTCTGGTGGCCGGCCCCACCTTCCAGCCCTCGGAGATCGCCAAGGTGGCCGTCATTCTGTTTTTCGCCGCCCGATTGTCCAAGCGGGACACCGAGCTGAAAAAGCGGTTCACCCGCCGCACCGCCTGGGGCCGGTTCCTCAACTGGCTGGAGAAGGTGGGATTTCTGGAGCTGGTCCCCTACGGTCTGGTGCTGGGCACCGTGCTGGTGCTGGTGCTGCTGGAGCGGCACATGTCGGGCACCATCCTGGTGATGGTGGGGGCGGCGGCGGTGCTGTTCGCCTCGGGCGTGGGGCTGAAGTGGTTCATCGGCCTGGGCTCCCTGGCGGCAGCGGCTCTGGCCGCCGTGATTTTCCTTACCCCATACATGACCGCCCGGGTGGAGCTGTGGCTCAACCCCTGGTCCGACCCCCGGGGGTCCGGCTTTCAGACCATTCAGTCCCTGCTGTCCATCGCCTCGGGCGGGCTGCTGGGCAAGGGGCTGGGCAGCAGCATTCAGAAGTTCGGCTTTCTCCCCGAGCCGGAGAACGACATGATCTTCTCCATTGTGGTGGAGGAACTGGGGCTGGTGGGGGGCGGCATGGTGCTGCTGCTGTTCGCCCTGCTGATCCTGCGGGGCTACTGGCTGGCCCTCCACGCCCGGGACAAATTCGGCACCCTGACCATCGTGGGCATCATCACTCTGCTGGCCGCCCAGGTGTTTCTCAATATCGGGGTGGTCACCAACCTGATCCCCAATACCGGCATCTCCCTGCCCTTCTTCAGCTACGGCGGCACCGCCCTGATGATCCATCTGGCGGAAATGGGGATTGTCCTCAGCGTCTCCCGGCAGATTCCGGCGCCGAAAAAAGACTGAGTGCGAAGAGTGAAGAGTTGAGAGTGAAGAGTGAAGATACCCCATCTCCACTCTCCACTCTGCACTCTCCGCTCTACCATAGAGAGGTGTTTCGATGAATATCCTGTTTACCTGCGGCGGCACCGCGGGGCATGTCAACCCGGCGGTGGCTCTGGCCCGCCTGTTTCAGGAGCGGCAGCCCGGCTGCCGGGTCCTGTTTGTGGGGGCGGACGGGGGGATGGAGAACAAGCTGGTGCCCAAGGAGGGCTATGAGATCCGCTCGGTCACCATCACCAACTTCCACCGCTCCCTGGCCCCGGCGGACATCGCCCACAACCTGGGGACCCTGGTGAACATGCAGCGGTCCAAGAGCCAGGCCCGGGCCATTCTGGACGAGTTCCGGCCCGATCTGGTGGTGGGCACCGGGGGCTATGCCTCCTTCCCCGTGGTGAACGAGGCGGCCCGGCGGCACATCCCCACCGCCGTCCACGAGTCCAACGCCGTCCCCGGCCTGACCACCAAGGCCCTGTCCCGGGTGGTGGACCGGGTGATGGTGGGCTTTGAGGAGAGCCGCAGCCACTATGAGCACCCGGAGCGGGTGGTGGTCACCGGCACCCCGGTGCGGGGGGACTTTTTCCGCTGCACCCGGCAGGAGGCCCGGGCCAGACTGGGCTTTGACGACGACCGGCCCCTGCTGCTGTCCTACTGGGGCTCCCTGGGGGCCGAGGTGATGAACCAGAAGATGGTGGACTTCATCGCCAAGGAGTGCTATGAGGGCGCCCCCTGGCGGCACATCCACGGGGCGGGCCGGGATTTCCCCTGGATGCAGGAGGAGCTGCTGCGCCGGGGGCTGAAGCTGGGGGACAACGGCGTGGAGGTGCGGGAGTACATCTACGACATGCCCCTGGTCATGGCCGCCGCCGATCTGGTGCTGTGCCGGGCGGGGGCCTCCACCATCTCGGAGATCACCGCCATTGCCAAGCCCTCGGTGCTGGTGCCCTCCCCCAATGTCACGGCCAACCACCAGGAGAAGAACGCCCGGGTCCTCTCCGACCAGGGGGCGGCGGTCCTCCTGCGGGAGGCCGACTGCGTGGAGGACACCCTCTATGACCAGGTGGCCCTGCTCATGCGGGAGCGGGACCGGCGGGAGAAAATGTCCCGGGCCCTGACGGCCATGGCGGTCCCCGACGCGGGGGAGAAAATTTACGAGACCCTGATGGAGCTGGTGAAGAAATAGGGACGCTCCAGTCCATCCGCGCTGCTCACGGCGGCTCGGCGCTTGAGACGTCACGCCTCGCCTGTTCGCAACGCGCGGCTTCCCTCCGACTCGGGCTTGAAACAGGCCCGCTCCGCGGCCCTTCGGTTTCTCGCCCTCGCTCCGGTCCATCCGCGCTGCTCACGACGGCTCGGCGCTTG
>CALWVX010000221.1 GCA_944385065.1 uncultured Oscillospiraceae bacterium
GCCCTGGGCGTGGCCGGCCTGATCCTGCTGGCCGGCACCGACCTGTCCATCGGCCGTATGGTGGGCATGGGCATGACCGCCGCCACCATCGTCATGCACAACGGCCCCAACACCGGCGGCGTGTTTGGACATGTGTTTGACTTTTCCGGCATCCCGGTGCTGGTTCGGGTGTTCCTGGCCCTGATCGTGTGCATCGTGCTGTGCACCATCTTCACCACCATCGCCGGCTTCTTCACCGCCAAATTCAAGATGCACCCCTTCATTTCCACCATGGCCACCATGCTGGTCATCTTCGGACTGGTGACCTATTCCACCAAGGGCGTCTCCTTCGGCGGCATCGACAGCACCATCCCCAACATGATCATTCCCAAGATCGAGGCTCTGGGCAATTTCCCCACCATCATCCTGTGGGCTATCGCCGCGGTGATTGTGGTGTGGTTCATCTGGAACAAGACCACCTTCGGCAAGAACCTGTTTGCTGTGGGCGGCAACCCTGAGGCTGCCTCGGTATCCGGTATCTCGGTGTTCAAGGTCACTGTAGGCGCCTTCATCCTGGCCGGTGTGCTGTACGGCTTCGGCTCCTGGCTGGAGTGCATCCGCATGGTCGGTTCCGGCTCCGCCGCTTACGGCCAAGGCTGGGAGATGGACGCCATCGCGGCCTGCGTGGTGGGCGGCATCTCCTTCACCGGCGGCATCGGCAAGATCTCCGGCGTGGTCGTGGGTGTGTTCATCTTCACCGCCCTGACCTACTCCCTCACTGTTCTGGGCATTGATACCAACCTGCAGTTCGTGTTCTCCGGGGCCATCATCCTGGTGGCCGTGATGCTGGACTGCCTGAAGTACGTCCAGAAGAAGTAAGCCGCATTCAAGAAACAAGCGGAAAGCCGCTGCGAAGCAGATATGGAGACCCCACTGCTTTGCGGCGGCTTTCTTGGGCGCGGCCCGAACCGCGCCCGGAGAAAATCAGCCCGCGGCCCGGGACACAGAAACCGGCGCGGGCGGGAAAAGAGGAACGAATGATGCAAGAATTGGGCGCTGTACGCAAGGCACTGGAGGCCGGGGAGCTGGACGAGGCCCTCTCCCGGCTGAGATGTGCGCCCCCCGCCGGAGAGCGAGGCCGGGTGGCGCAGGTGCTGGAGGGCTTTCAACGTACCTTCGGGAGTCGGGAGGACACCCCTGTGACCCTGTGCTCCGCGCCGGGCCGCACGGAAATCTGCGGCAACCACACCGATCACCAGCGCGGCCGGGTGCTGGCGGCGGCGGTAAATGTGGACTTTCTGGCCTGCGCCGCCCCCAACGGCACCGACACCATCCGCTTTCAGTCGGAGGGCTGGCCCCTGGTAGAGGTGACCCTGGACGACAAGGGCCCCCGACCGGAGGAGAACGAGACCACTGCCTCCCTGGTTCGGGGCATGGCGGAGCAGGTGCGAAAGCGGGGGTACCCCGTGGCGGGGTTTGACATCTACGCGGTGTCCGACGTGCTGCCCGGCTCCGGCCTGTCCTCCTCGGCGGCCTGTGAGGTGCTACTGGGGGTGGTGGAAAACCATCTGTTCTGCCGGGATGAGCTGACGGCGGTGGAGATTGCCCAGATGGGCCAGAAGGCGGAGAACCGCTATTTCGGCAAACAGAGCGGCCTGATGGACCAGACCGCCTCCTCGGTGGGGGGTGCGGTGGCCATCGACTTCGCCGACCCGGCCGAGCCCGTGGTCCGGTCGGTATCGGTGGACCTGGCCTCTCTGGGCTATGCCCTGTGCATTCTGGATTCGGGAGCCAGCCACGCCTCCCTCACCGGCGAATATGACTCCATCCCCAGAGAGATGGGGGCGGTGGCCGCGCTGTTTGGGAAGCGGGTGCTCCGGGAAGTGGACGAGGAGGAGGTGTGGCAGAATCTGCCCCGGCTGCGTCAGGCGGCCGGTGACCGGGCTGTGCTGCGGGCCCTGCACTTCTTCGCCGACGACCGGCGGGTGGAGCGGGAGGCCGACGCCCTGGCCCGAGGGGACATGGAGGCCTTCCTGGCACTGGTGGACCAGTCGGGCCGCTCCTCCTGGGAGCTGCTCCAGGACATCACCCCCACCGGGGCGGTCCGGGAGCAGGCCATGGCCGTGGCGTTGACGGCGGCCAGACGCGCCCTCCGGGGACGGGGCGCCTGCCGGGTCCACGGCGGCGGCTTTGCCGGCACCATTCAGGCCTTTGTTCCCCTGGACAGTCTGGAGCAGTTCCGGGCCGAGACGGAAAAGACGCTGGGGGCGGGCAGCTGCCATGTGCTGTCCATCCGCCCGGTGGGCGGAGCCGTTCTGTGCTGAACCCCCGAGGCACCCGCCCGGCGCGGACAGGAGCATCGGGAGACATTTTGAAAGGAGCGCATCAATATGGCGATTCTGGTATTGGGCGGAGCCGGCTATATCGGCTCCCACACAGTATATGAGCTGATCGACGCGGGCCGGGAGGTCATCGTGGCCGACAATCTGCAGACGGGCTTCCGGGCCGCCGTCCACCCCAAGGCGAAGTTTTATCAGCTGGACATCCGGGACAAGGGGGCGCTGGACACCCTGTTCCAGGCCGAGCACATCGAGGGCGTGATCCACTTCGCCGCCTCCTCCCAGGTGGGGGAGTCCATGG
>CALWVX010000222.1 GCA_944385065.1 uncultured Oscillospiraceae bacterium
AAACAGGATTCCTTCTACTTTGACAACTTCCTCGCCTGCGCCGACTACGCCTGCCAGGCGGCCCAGCAGCTGGACCAAGCGCTGCGGGAGTACGACCCCAGCCAGATCAAGGAGCGGCTGGACGAGATGCACACCATCGAGCACGCCGCGGACGACAAGAAGCACGAGCTACTCAACGTCCTGGCCCACGCCTTCATCACCCCCATCGAGCGGGAGGACATTATCCTCCTGAGTCAGAACATCGACGAGGTCACCGACAAGATCGAGGACGTCCTTCTTCGGATGTACTGCAACAACATTCAATCTGTCCGTCCCGACGCTTTGGAGCTGTCCGGCGTGGTCATCCGGGCCTGTGAAGCTCTGAAGGGCATGCTGGAACAGTTTGCCGATTTCAAGCGCTCCAAGACTCTCCGGGACTATATCATCCGCATCAACACTCTGGAGGAGGAAGCCGATCAGCGGTTCATCTCCAGTCTTCGCACCCTCCACACCACCTGCACCGACCCTCTGGAGGTCATTGTGTGGCGGGAAATCTACATCTACCTGGAGAAGTGCGCCGATGCCTGCGAGCATGTGGCCGACACGGTAGAAAGCGTCGTCATGAAGAATTCCTGAATGGTTTCTTTCCACCCCGGGAACTTGACAACCGCAATCCGACCGATTACAATGAAATGCGCCGGCTGAGTCCGGCGCATTCCTCATATGGGGCGCCTTTGCGCCGAATCTACCAAAATTGACACGGGAGCGTTTTATTTGAAAGAACATCTGATCACAGCGGCTCAGGGAGCCGTCATCGGCGGCACCATGCTGATCCCCGGGGTCAGCGGCGGGACCATGGCCATGATGCTGGGCGTGTACGACCGGCTGATCACCTCTGTCAGCGAATTTTTTCGTCACAAGCGGCAGAGCCTGATCTTCCTGCTGGTGTTCTGCCTGGGCGCGGGGCTGGGCATGCTGCTCATTGCCAAACCCCTGCTTCGTATCCTGGACGCCTTTCCCCTCCCCGCCGGCTACTTTTTCATGGGCGCGGTTGCGGGAAGCGTCCCCATGATTTACCAGAAGGCCCGGGCCTCCTCCTTCCGCTGGCGGGACCCGGTCTATGTCATCGTCGGAATGGCGATGGTGTTTCTCCTGTCCTACCTGCCTGCCGACCCCACCCAGGACACCGCCGCCCTGGCCGCCAACCCTCTGTACCTGATCCTGGCCGGTCTGATCGCCGCTGTGGCTCTGGTGCTGCCGGGCATCAGCGTCTCCTATCTGATGCTGATGATGGGGCTGTACGATAAAATGGTCCAGGCCATGGACAGCCTGTATCTCCCCTTCCTGATCCCCCTGGCGGTGGGGCTGGCCCTGGGCATTATCTCCACCGCCAAGGTGCTGGACCTTCTCATGACCCGCCACCCCCGCCCCACCTATCTCATCATTCTGGGATTCATGCTGGCCTCGGTGCTCAGCGTGTTCCCCGGTTTTCCGCAGGGGCTGGAGATTCTGGCCTGCCTGCTCACCTTTCTGGCGGGCTTTGCGGTCATTCTGCGCCTGTCCCGCCTGTAACCTTCCTCCGGCCTGTCCGCCCGTGGCGGCAGGCCGGTTTTTCCTGCCCTCCATCCCGGTCCGCTCAATTTGATATTGACAGCGGGAGGGCTCTTTCGTATGATTAAAAACGGCGAGGCAGGCTGCGCCAAGCCCGCTTCGAACCAAATGAACCATGGAGGGAACCTGCCATGTCCTTCAAGAAAAAGATCGGGATCGGCGTATGTGTACTGCTCCTGCTGATTGCCGCGGGATTTGCGGCGGTCTTCGGCTTTGCAAAATACTTCACCGCCCAGGAAAACGCGGTGCGCACCGCCTGGGCGGTGGACGTGGGGCCCCTGCTGGGCCGGGATGAGGACCGCCGGGTGGAGCTGCGCCAGGCCGCCCTGGAGTCCGATCTGGCCGTCCTCCAGCTGGTTCCCTTCGAAGTGGGGGAAGAGGGCTTCACCTATTACAATATCCAGGTCCAGGACCGGCTGGCCCAGACGCTGACCCGGCTTCAGGCCGGACGGGAGGGACAGTCCTGGACGGCGGACGCGCCTCTGGCCGTACTCAACCCCTACGGCACCGGCAGCAACGGCCTGTATCTGTACTTTGAAACCGATTTTCCCACCCAGGTTTCCTATACTATTCAGACTCAGGGAGAGGAAATTCCCGACTTCACCGCCCTGGCGCCCAACGGAGACGGACAGACCTACTCCCGCACCCACGAGTTTCAGCTGATCGGCCTGGTCCCCGGTCAGACCAGCCAGGTCACCCTGACCCTCACCGGCTCCTGGGGCAATGTGCGCCAGCAGGTGACCTTTTCCATCACCATGCCGGAGACCATGTCCGGCTATCCCGTCCAGCTGGACTACACTGACGGGACCAGCGGACAGCCCCTGTCCGACGGACTGTACGCCATGATGCGCACCAACGGCTATCTGGGCTACGGCTTTTTCTTTGACAATGAGGGGATCCTGCGCTATGAGATGGTGCTGGAGGGCTTCGGCATGGACCGCATCCTCTTTGACGGCGGCGACATCATCACCTGCGTCTCCTCCCAG
>CALWVX010000223.1 GCA_944385065.1 uncultured Oscillospiraceae bacterium
TCTTGCGCTCTCAACTGGGCCTCAACGGAAGCCAACACTTCCTGCTTTTTCTGCTCCAGGGAATCAATCTGATTTGCGGCTAATGAATTGCTGACAAAAAGGGACAACACCATGGAGACAATCAATACCTTGCTGATTAACTTCTTCATATTGTGCACATCCTTTCTTTTGAACAGTTTATTCATCTTAAAAAAGCACCACTAAATCACCGCTCCCATTCCATGGGGTCAAGCATCTCTGCCCATGGGACTGCTCCTTTCTCGCCCCCGGATCGCGGGCCGTCATCCTTCTTTTCCCGGTCAGCCTCCCCGAGACAGGGCCGGCCGCCGCGCAGTCCCGGTCCGACCAAGCTAGGGAGACTGTTCCTAGGATAAGATTACCATACGCTCCCCCCCCCCCCGTCAATCTGGGATACCTCCCATATTTTGCTCTTGGAATTTGTACATTTTACTGAAAAATATTCTTCTCTTTGACGCCAAGACAGGCCCCCGGCTGCGCAGCAGCCGGGGGCCTGTACTGTCATTGATTCTGTCACGCGTTGCCGAACTCGTCGAAGAACCGGTCGTGGACGGCCTGAACCGCCCGGTCGGCGTCCCGCTCGTCCACCAGGACGGACACCTTGATCTCACTGGTGGAGATCATGTTGATGTTGATGCCGGCGGAGTACAGGGCCTCGAACATCTTGCAGGCCACACCGGCGTTGTGGGCCATGCCGGCCCCCACGATGGAGATCTTGGCGATCTGGTCGTTGAGCTCCACGCTTCTGCAGCCGATGACCTCCCGGTTCTCCTCCATGACCTCCCGGGCCCGCTGGCCGTCGTCCCGGGCCACGGTGAAGCTGATGTCCTTGCTGCCGTCCCGGCCGATGGACTGAAGGATAATATCCACGTTGATATTCTCTTTGGCCAGCAGAGAGAAGATTTTAAAGGCGATGCCGGGCCGGTCCTCCAGGCCCACCAGAGCGATGCGGGCGACGTTCTTGTCCTTGGCCACTCCGCTGACGTGCGTTTTTTCCATGTGCTTGACTACCTCCTTCACTTGGGTGCCGGGATTGCCGGAGAAACTGGACAGAACCTCCAGATTCACATTGTACCGCTTGGCCATTTCCACCGAGCGGTTGTGGAGCACCTGGGCTCCCAGACTGGCCAGCTCCAGCATTTCGTCATAGGTGATCTCGTCCAGCTTCCGGGCTCCCCGCACAGTGCGGGGGTCGGCGGTGTAGACGCCGTCCACGTCGGTGTAAATCTGGCACAGGTCAGCGTGGAGGGCGGCGGCCAGCGCCACGGCGGAGGTGTCGGAACCTCCCCGGCCCAGGGTGGTCACGTCGTCATACTTGTTGATCCCCTGGAAGCCGGCCACCAGGACGATCTTCTTCTTGTCCAGCTCCTTCTGAATCCGCTCGGTGCGGATGCGCTTGATCCGGGCGGCGGAATAGGCCGAGTCGGTGAGCATCCCCGCCTGCCAGCCGGTCAGGGAAATGGCCTGATAGCCCATGCGCTCAATGGCCATGACGCACAGGGAGATGGAGATCTGTTCCCCCGTGGACAGGAGCATATCCATCTCCCGCTTGGAGGCCTTGGGATTGATCTCCCGTGCCTTTTCAATCAGGTCGTCGGTGGTGTCCCCCTGCGCGGAGAGGACGGCCACCACGCTGTGGCCCTTGCGGTAGGTCTCCGTGATGATCCGGGCCACATTGCGGATTTTGTCGGCGTCAGCCACCGAGCTGCCGCCGAATTTCTGTACGATTAATGCCATGTATGCTGTTCCCCCTCAAATTGCTCGAAAAGGCGGCAGGGCCGCTTTTCCGAAAAAGGCTGCACGAACCTGCGGCCTCGCTGCGGTCGGCACCAGCTTCGAATGATTCGCTGTACCGCTTCTCTCAGTCGGCCGGAATTTCGTGAGAGGCGTTATTTCCCACGTGCATGCCGCGGGAAATGACGAATTTCATCTGATTCCGCCGCCTCCGGGCGGCGGAATTCCCTGCGGGAGGGCCTCCTTCAGGCTGTGGGGCCCGAAGCCTCCCCCTCCCCGCCATTCTATGCCCGCCCCGCCGGTCAGGCCAGCACCCGAAACAGGGAAGCCACCGGGATTCCCGCCAGATGCTCGCGGATCTGAGGCTCGGTCATGGGCTGGGTGAGGAAGGCCACCTCTCCGGTGGGCGCGCCCGCCCGGGCCAGCAGGTGGATTTCCCCGCAGGCCAGGCGCACCTGGTCCACCGTGGCCTGAACCCGGGCATACCAGGGACAGCTGAGAATATCCGGCGAGACCACCAGATCGGGGGCTCCCTCTTCCCAGCCGTTGTGCCGGTCCCGCTTCAGGTCCTTGGCAATGTCAATGACGTCGGCCACCACGGCGGAGGCGGTGGGCAGCTTGCCCGCCCCCCGGCCATAGAACATGGCGTCTCCAATAGCGTTTCCGGTGATGGAGATGGCGTTGAACACGTCCTCCACTCCGGCCAGAGGATTGTCTCCGGGCACCAGATGAGGGGCCACAAAGGCGCACACCTTGCCCTCCGGCTCCCGGATCGCCCGGCCCAGCAGTTTGATCTTATATCCCACCGA
>CALWVX010000224.1 GCA_944385065.1 uncultured Oscillospiraceae bacterium
GCCCAAAAGGCAGAAAGAGACAGGGGCATGGTCTCACCTCCATGCCCCAGCCTATGAGTTTAATCCGTCCCGTATGTTCGGTGCCCGCCGGGGGGCGGCGCGTGGCGCTCTCTTCTGGCCTCCCGGGGGACGGAAGCGGGCGAGATGGCATCCGCCCCGTATTTGTCCCGAATCCGGTCCAGGGTCCCCTCCAGCTTTTCCAGCCGCTCCCGCCGACGGCTGTTCTCCTGTTCAAACAGGTTCAGCTGCGCGCCCGCCTCGTCGGCGGGGAGCAGGTAGATGGCGGTGACGGTGAGGGCCCGCACAGGCTGGTCCATATTCCAGCATCCGTCGGCCAGCGCCATGGCCGCCTGTGCGATCTCCCGGGCCAGATCGGTCGCCGCCTCCAGCCTCTGCTGGCGGCCGATGTCCCGAAAAGAGGGGTCCCGAATGGATAGGGATACTCCTTTACATTTCATGCCGCACTTGCGGAGCCGGACGGCAACCTGATCGGCCAGCTGGGCGATGCCTGCCCGGAGCTGGTCCCGACCCTGCAGGTTCTGGGGGAACGTATATCCGTTGCCCACCGACTTGGGCGGTTCTCGGCTGCCGGCGGGGGCGACCGGGGAGCGGTCCAGGCCGCAGGCATAGTCGTGGAGCTGGGCTCCCATCTTGCCCAGGGTGTGAAAGAGCCGTTCCCGGTCAAACGCGGCCAGCTGTCCGATGGTGCGGATGCCGAACTGCTGGAGCGTCTCAGCCGCAGCCCGGCCCACATAGAGCAGATCCGTCGCAGGCAGAGGCCAGACAAGATCCCGGAAATTGTCCTGGTTAATGACCGTGGTGGCGTCCGGCTTTCGGTAATCGCTGCCCAATTTGGCAAACACTTTGTTGAAGGACACGCCCACCGAGATAGTCAGACCAAATTGTCCCCGAACCCGTTCCCGCAGCTGGTCCGCCAGTGACAGCGGATCGCCCCCGAACAGGTGGAGTGATCCGGT
The DNA here is from genome assembly GCA_944385065.1 of uncultured Oscillospiraceae bacterium. Classification (GTDB taxonomy): domain Bacteria; phylum Bacillota; class Clostridia; order Oscillospirales; family Oscillospiraceae; genus Lawsonibacter. The sequence goes on from CALWVX010000224.1 coordinate 978, forward strand.
TATGTCCAGCCAGCTCTCGTCAATGCCAAAGGGCTCCACCAGATCGGTGTACTCCTGGTAGAGCTGGTTGATCTGTCGGGAGTACTCCCGGTACTTTTTGTGATGGGCGGGGAGGAGGACCAGTTCAGAACATTTGCGCCTGGCCTGCCAGATAGTCTCGGCGGTTCTGACGCCAAAGGCCTTGGCCGGCTCGTTCTTGGCCAGGATAATGCCGTGCCGGCTGTTGGGGTCGCCGCATACCGCCACCGGCAGATGGCGCAGTTCCGGGTGCTCCAGCAGCTCCACCGAGGCGTAAAAGCTGTTCAGATCACAGTGAAAAATGACCCGGTCCATGCCGCTGTCGCTCCTTTCTCAGTGGATAGTCTGATTATATCTTGATTCGCCCCAAAAGTCAAACAAATGTTCTAAAATGGTTGACAACACGGATCAGTCCTGCTACCATGGAGACATACGATCCTATGGATGCCGGGGAGGACAGCGAGATGGAATACATTCCCGCCAAGCACATCCTGTTCCGCAGTAAGTCCACCGCCTGGTTCGGCACCGACCACACCATCAATCTGTACCGGGGGTGCTGTCACGGCTGTCTCTACTGTGACAGCCGCAGCAGCTGCTACCGGAATCCGGACTTTGACACGGTCAAGGCAAAGGCGGATGCCCTTCCCATTCTGCGGGATGACCTGGCCCGAAAGGTGCGCCCTGCTTTCATCAGTATGGGGGCCATGAGCGACCCCTACAATCCCTTTGAGCGGGAGCTGCAGCTGACCCGCCACGCCCTGGAGCTGATCCACGCCTATGACTGCGGCGTGGCCGTTGCCACCAAGAGCGATCTGATTGTCCGGGATCTGGACCTCTATCGGGAAATCGGGCGCGGCGCTCCTGTAGTCTGCAAGCTTACCGTCACCACCACGGATGATGATCTGGCCGCCAAGGTGGAGCCGAGGGCGCCCTCGCCCGGCCGGCGGCTGGCCGCCCTGGAAAAGCTGGCGGGAGCGGGGATTTTTTCCGGCGTTCTGCTGATGCCCGTGCTGCCCTTTCTGGAGGATTCGGAGGAAAACATCCTGGATGTGGTGGACCGGGCCGCCGACGCGGGAGCCCGATTTGTGTACGCCGCCATGGGAGTGACCATGCGGGAGGGACAGCGGGACTATTTCCTTCGGATGCTGGATCAGGCGTTCCCGGAAGAAAAGCTGGGGGAGCGGTATTGGAAGCGCTATGGGACCCGCTATCAGTGCGCCAGCCCCAGGGCCAGGCAGCTGTGGGAGGTGTTTTCCCAGCGGTGCCGGGAACGGGGACTGCTGTACGAGATGCGCCACATCGTCTCTGCCGCCACCCGGAGCTATGCCGACCGCCAGCTGAGCTTTTTTGACTGAGTTTCTCTTTCTTCGTGGGATGATCCCCTGATCAGCGTATATATGGGTGAGACAGAGAGAGGGAGGTGTGACCGCCTTGGAGAAGGACCGCTGGCTGGAGAGGCTGCGCGCCGGCGAGCCCGGGGCCCTTGAGGGGCTGCTGACCCGGTACGGTCCCATGATGGGGTACATCGTCCGGGGCATCCTGGCCGACCCCCAGGAGGCGGA
>CALWVX010000225.1 GCA_944385065.1 uncultured Oscillospiraceae bacterium
GTCGGTGACCCCGGCGGCCAGCTTGCCCAGGGTGTTGCCGGTGCAGGGGCAGATGATCAGCAGGTCCAGCAGCTTCTGGGGCCCGATGGGCTCCGCCCCCTTCACCGTGTCGATCACCCGGTGGTCGCAGATGCGCTCCACCTCCCGCATCAGGTCGTGGGCGGCGCCGAAGCGGGTGTCGGTGGCGGCCACCGTCTCGGACACGATGGGCACCACCCGGGCAAAGCGGGCCCTGATCTGTTCCAGGGCCTCCACCGCCCTGGCGTGGGTGCAGAAGGACCCGCACAGGGCGAATCCCACAGTCTTGTCGTTCAATGTCGGTCTCCTTTCCTGTCCCGGGGCGGGGGTCAGTACCCCAGCTCCTGGAGCATATGATAGATGGCGGTCTGGATGGCGGCCCCGGCGGTGACCGGCGCCGCCTTGCCGGGCAGGGACAGGGCCCAGATGACGGTGCGGCCCAGATCGGCCGCCGCGTTCAGGTCCACGCCCCCCGGCTTGGAGGCCAGATCCAGAATCAGGCAGTCGGACCGGACGTCCTCCAGCTCCCGGCGCCCCAGCACCTGGGCTGGAATGGTGTTGATAATCAGGTCATAGCCGCACAGCCACCCGGCCAGCTCCTCCAGCCGCTCCGTCCCCAGCCCCATGGCCGCGGCCCAGGCCAGCTGCTCATACTTCCGGGCGGCGGCGGTCACCCGGGCCCCCAGGGCCTGAAAGCGCTGGGCGGTCACCCGCCCCACCCGGCCGTAGCCCAGCACCAGCACCCGGGCGGAGTGGATGGTGATGGGCAGGTGCTCCATGGCCAGCTGGACGGCCCCCTCGGCGGTGGGCACCGCGTTGGCCACGGCCAGCTCCTCCCGGGCGAAGTAGTCCCGGAGCTCCAGCCCCCGCTCCCGGGCCAGAGCGGCGGAAGCGGCGTCCACCCGCCCGCCGAACAGGGCCTGAGAGGGGGACAGCCGGTCCAGCACCTGTGCCAGCGGGTGTTCCTCCGGGGAGAGGGGGGCGTTCAGCAGCCCGCCTCCCGCGGAGACGGGCAGGGGGAAAACGACGCAGTCGGCCCGCTCGATCCCCTCCAGTCCGGCCTGGGGGGACAGATCGGGGAGAGACTGCTCCTCCAGGGCGTAGAGATGGACGGTGTGGCCGTCCTCGGCCAGCAGACGGGCCAGCTGTGCCTGGCGCAGATCGCCCCCCGCCACCCAGAAATTCAGTTCGTGTTCCATCGGTTTGGTCACCTCCGTCGGCCGCCTGCGGGCGGCCGTTTGTGCGATCGGCGCCGCCGGGCGGGGCGGCCGTCTGTGCCATCCTATGCGGCCCGCGCCGGAGGGTGCGGGAAGAAAACCGCCCGCCGGCACAGCCGGCGGGCGGTTGGAAATCTGATCCTGCGTTATGACTCCTCTGTGCCGGTGACCTCGGTCACCTGAAGCTGGAGCTGATAGGTAAAAGTCTGCCCCTCCTGATCTGTGATTGAGAGTTCCAGCCACAGATCGTTCTGCCAGCCGTCGTAGAAGCGGCCGCCCAGATTGCCGGAGATGGCGCCGGTGGAGCCGGAGGGGTCCAGAGTGCCGCCGGTCCGGTCGACGCTCTGCATGGACAGCAGAGTGCGTTCTTCTCCGTCCCCGGCTAGATAATATTCAGTGGTGTAATCGACGGCTGGAGGGACGTTTTCGTCCAGAACTTCCAGGTCGCCCCCGTGGAACACGTCCTCCTCCGACAGGACAAGGACTCCGTTGGACAGGCGCAGCTGGTCATTCTCCCCGGAGAAGGAGTAGACGGACAGCTCCGCCGGGGCAGTCCCGCCGCCGCAGCCGGCCAGCAGGGCGCAGCACAGGAGAACGGCCGGCAGGAGAGAGAAAGTTTTTTTCATGAGAGGGCCCCCAGTCTGGTTCAGATAGGTTCATTATAGCACAAGGGAGGACAAAGTCAATTTAAGAATTGCTTAAGGTCCGGCCAATTCCGGCGCTCGGACTCCCGCGGAATCTCCTGTTGCATTTTGGGGCGAAACAGGGTACAATAGAGGGCACTTTACCGAACATCAAGGAGGCCCGCGCCATGTCTGAGGAATCCAAGCTGACCCCGGAGACCGGGGAGAGCCCCGCCCCCGCTGAGAATTTCATCCACCAGTTCATCCGGGAGGACATCGCCCCCGGCGGGCAGTTTGCCGGAATGACGGTCCACACCCGCTTCCCCCCCGAGCCCAACGGCTATCTCCACATCGGCCACTGCAAGGCCCTGACCATCGACTTCGGCACCGCCGAGAAGTTCGGCGGGCTGTGCAACCTGCGCATGGACGACACCAACCCCACCAAGGAGGACGAGGAGTTCGTGGACGCCATCCAGGAGGACATCCACTGGCTGGGCTTTGACTGGGGAGACCGGTTCTTCTATGGCTCGGACTACTTTGACGAGGACTACCGCCAGGCGGTGGGCCTGATCAAGAAGGGGCTGGCCTATGTGTGCGAGCTCACCCCTGAGCAGTTCAAGGAGTACCGGGGCGACGTGAACACCCCCGCCCGCTCCCCCTGGCGGGACCGGCCCGTGGAGGAGTC
>CALWVX010000226.1 GCA_944385065.1 uncultured Oscillospiraceae bacterium
CCCCGGAGCTGCTCCTCCTCCCCGTCCAGGGCGGTGAGCATCAAAATGGGCACCTGGGACTGGCGGCGGATGAGCTCACAGACCCCAAAGCCGTCGATCTTGGGCAGCATCAGGTCCAGCAGCACCAGGTCGAAGGGACGGGACTGGAACAGCTCCAGGGCTGTCACCCCGTCTCCGGCCGCTGCGGTCCCATACCCCGCCTCCTGGAGGTAGGCGCACAGCAGCTCCTGAATGTCCGGCTCGTCTTCCACAATTAAAATGTGTTTCATACGCGATCACCCGGGGGAAGTATACCACGCAATTATGAATTTTGTGTGGAGCGGCCGGAATTTTCCGGAAAATTCAAAGGGACAGCGGCAATTGCGCCGCTGTCCCGGGAGGAAAGGGGAGGGGAGAGATGAATGCGGGGCACTCACTCCATCCGGAGCCGCTCCACGATGCTGTGCTGTTCCAGGCTGCGGAAGCAGAGATGGGGAATCAGGACGGCGAAGATCAGCAGAATCGGGGTGCAGACCGCCAGGGGCAGAAGGGTAAAGCGGAAGGTGGTAAATCCGCCCTCTACCATCGCCCGGACTACCACGCCCACGGCCAGACTGCTGAGGAGATAGGAGGCCGCCAGCGTCAAAACCGCATAGAACAATCCCTCGTCCACCAGCATCCGGTTGAGCTGCTTTTTTGTCATGCCCACGCTCTGGATCACCGCGAACTCCCGCTTGCGGGACACGATGGCGGTCACCATGGAGTTGATGAAGTTCAGAACGCCCACCAGCGCGATGACCACGCTGACGGCGTTGCCCATGACGGCGGAGGACCGGGTCTGGGCCTCGTACTGCTCCGCCATGGTCTGCCGGGAGGCCACCGGCAGGCCGGGGTCAGTCGTCGACCTGTAGTCGTCCAGGAACGCCTGCACCGTGTCGATGTGGGCGTCATCCACATGGAGGAACAGCTTGCGCAGCGTGTGGTCCGGCCACTGCTCCCGGAAGGCTTCCGCAGGCAGGACAAAGGACAAATTGAATTTGTCGCCCGCGCCCTGCTGCACCGCCAGCTGGGTCACCGGGTTCAGCGGATAAACCACCGCCATAACCGTATAGGTGCGGCCATTCAGTTCCACAGTGCTGCCCGCAGAGGGTGTCGGCAGTACCGGGTACTCTGTACCCAGTTCCAGGCTGGGGCCCACCGCCAGTACATAATCCCCACTGGCAAAGGTAGTGGCATCAAAGCTGCCTTCCAGCACATACTGCTCCTGCGTAATGGCCTCCAGAGGGATGCCGTCCAGGCCGTACAGGATGGCGGAGCCGTCACCAGTCTCCAGGACATCCCGGAGCTGCTGGGCGCCGGCGGCATCGTAGGTTTCCCAATCTGCCAGTTTGTCCTCGGTGTAAAAGGCCGCCACATTTTGCAGCGTGCCCTCGTCCATCTGCCAGTCGATCTGGGCCGAGTACAGGTGGCCGGACGCCTCCACGCCCTCCTGACCTTCCACCTGAGCCACCAGGGAAGCGGTCAGGGTGGTGCCATGCGGATCATACAGATTCATGTAATCCTCGCTGGTAGCATCGGACAGCTCAAAGTCGGCCAGAATCAGGTCGGCCAGATATTTGTCCATGTCAAAAGCGGCGTTTTTGGCGTAAAAGCTGCTGAGCAGCACCAGACCCAGGGTCAGGGAGCAGATCACCGTGATGGTACGCTTTTTGTTGCGCCACAGGTTGGCCCAGGCCATCGAGGCCAGGGAAGCGTTTCCACGGCGGCGCTTGGTTTTCTTCTTGCTGGAGCTGTCGGCGTCGCTCATGCGCAGGGCCTCAATGGGCGATACTTTTCCGGCGAGCCGGGCAGGCCGCAGACAAGAGATCAGCACCGTCACCCAGGCAAAGACCGCCGAGCCGAGGAAGATGATGGGGCTGGCAGAGACCACGGCCTCGCCCTCCATTGTCCCCATGAGCACCGGCACCAGCACAGAGCCCAGCAGCCAGCCCAGAATCAGGCCGATGGGGATGCCGATGATGCACAGCCGGTTGGCCTGCCCGTAGATCAGCTTTTTCAGCTGCCTGGTGGTGGTGCCCAGGGTTTTCAGCTTGCCGTAGAACTGCACATCGGCGGTGACGCTGATCTGGAAGATGTTGTAGATGATCAGGTATCCGGCAAGGAATACCAGCACCATGCCCAGATACATGGGCATACTCTCCTGGGCGGCCATCGCCCCCATCTCCGGGGAATAGGCCAGGTTGACATTGTATGCAAGGCCCGTGAGGCCGGTATCCGCCAGGATGCGGTCCATCGCCGCCTCAATGTTCCGGTCGCTTGCCAGATTGACCTGTACCATATAGAGGCCCAGCACCTGGCTTTCCTCGGTGGAAACGACGCCGTGGGTCTCTGCATCGGCATAGGCCCGGCTGACCCAGGCCATGGAGGAATAACTGGACTGGTTGCCCTCCCAGAATCCGCAGAGGGTGAAGGTAGAGGTGGTCACTTCTTCGGCGTTCAGGTCCTTGCGCCACTCCAGGGTTACGGTCTGCCCCAGCTCATGGGGGATGCCCAGCCG
>CALWVX010000227.1 GCA_944385065.1 uncultured Oscillospiraceae bacterium
CAAACCTGCCGCTATTTCATCCGCCACTACGTCTGTCTCACCCCGGGGCTGTACACCCCCATCCGCCAGGGGCACTGCACCGAGCCCCGGCTCAAGGCCCGCCGGGACGACACCCCCGCCTGTTCCCACTACGCCCCCCGGGAGGCGGAACAGGGGGCCTGAGAGGGGGGAGGCGCTCCGCCCCCGCCCCAAAAAACGGATGGCCCGATCGGGCCATCCGTTTTTTCGCTTATTCCGCCGTCCCGTCCCAGAACAGCTGATACTCGCTGCCGGGCAGGCCGTTGGCCTCCAGCCAGGCCATGGTGTGCTCCGCCTGGGGGTTGAGGGCGATGCTCACCGTCTCTCTCTCCTGACTGGCCGCCGTGGTCAGGCCCTGATAGTCCTCCCGCTCCATGGGCTTCTCCCAATAAAACTGCAGGCTGGGCCACAGATCGGCGGTGGATTCCCCGTCCTCCGGCGGGAACAGGCTGTGGTTCCCCAGCGTTCCCTCCCGGAAGTCCTGGCGCACCGCCTCCCAGAGCTGCAGCAGGTCGGCGGTGGACTGCTCCAGATAGATGGAGTCCCAAAAGCCCTCCCGCACCTGGTACACATCGCACAGGTCCACCTCGGTGAGCCGCCACCCCTCATAGCCGTCGAAGCCATACAGCTGCTCGGCGAGGGTCCGGTCCTGAAGGATCTGATCGGCCTGCCAGGTGAGGGTGCCCTCCCGGTCGATCTCGTCCCGGAAGACGGGAACGGAGTAGTACTGCCGGCTGAGGGTGGAGCCGTTTTCCAGACGATAGGTCACCCGCAGGGAGATATAGTCGTCTCCGGCCTCCGTGCCGACCCGCTCCCGCTCATTGACCATGGCCTGGTGCAGGGCGGTCACTTGTTCGATGATCCCCCGGTCGGAGGTGGTCAGGGTCAGCCGGCCGCTGTCACCGGGATAGCCCATGCCGGCGTCCGCCTCCATGGAGATCACCCGGTCCGGATCGGGCACCCGGGTCTCCACCCCAAACAGGTCGAAGACGCACACGGCGCACAGAAACGCCATCACCGCCGCCGACGCCGCGCAGCCCTTCCACGCCTTCCACACCCGGAAGGACTTTTTCAGCAGCATCTCGGCGGCGAAATAGCCCGCCGCCGTCCACAGCAGCACGCTGGTCACCAGAATGCCGGTGGCGTCCTCGCTGTTCCCGCTCAGGATCGTGGTGGTGACCACACCCAGACACAGGCCGGCGCACAGGGCCACTCCATATTTGAACACCGGCCGCATCAGGGGGACGGAGACCACGTCTCCGGCGCTCTCCACATGCCGTCCCTTATACACCCACACGGCCAGCAGGGCGAACACCACCCCGATTCCCGCGTACAGGGCCACAAACTGGGGGGCGGCCAGCCCCCAGACCATTTCCCCGTCCGCGTACACATTGCGGATGTCCCAGCTGCATGCCTGGGTGAGCAGGGACAGGGGCGTGAGAAACTCCACCCAGGCTGGGACATTGTTGGCCCCATAGCCGTAGAAAAACTGCTCCATCAGGGCGGTGACCAGAAAGCTGATCACCATGGCCAGCCAGTTCAGAATGGCGTAAAACACGGGCAGGGCCAGCAGGTGGCCGGTAAACATGGCGCAGAAGCAGGCAAAGGAGAAGAAAAACAGGCTCACCCCGCTCATGCAGGCCAGCCACACCCCCAGGGCGGGCAGAGCCTGGCCCCACCGCAGGGGCGGCACCACGGTCAGCCCCACCGCCAGTCCCGCCAGGGCCACAACCACCAGAGGGAGGATCATCATGGACAGGCCGGCCAGATACTGGGTGAAAAACAGGCCCTCCCGGCGCAGGGGCAGGGCGTGCATCATACAGGCCGAGCGGGAGGAGTACAGATAGCTGAACACCGCCATGGCGGCCAGCACCCCCATCAGGGCGGCCGCCCACACCCCGAAGTCCAGCAGGCCGGGAATGTTGGCAAAGCTCTGGACCAGGCTGTCGGCGGAGGGCTCTCCCCGGGACGTCCAGTCAAAATAGCGGCTGAGCTGGTGGAAGGGGATCAGGAGCATCCACAAAATCCCCCACAGGGTCCACAGGGGCCAGAACCGGGCCAGGGTCTTGCGGCACAGCGCGCGGTTAAAGAACGATGTCCCGGACGCCATAGTCCTCACCTCCCATTTCATAGATGAAAATCTCCTCCAGAGACAGGGGCAGGGCCTCCAGCAGCAGGGGCTCGAAGGCCGCCATCCGGGCCTTGATCTGGGCCGGATTGCCCCGGACGATGTAGGTGTACACCCGGCCCACCTGGCTGGTGTGGAGCACGTTCCACTCCCGGGGCAGCTGGGGGGGCTCCTCCTGGCGGAAGGCCGCCTGAAGCTTGACGATGTTGTCCTGCAGATCGGTGAGGGACCGCTCCAGCAGCACCTTCCCGTGGGACAGCACTCCCACATGGTCGCACACGTCCTCCAGCTCCCGCAGGTTGTGGGAGGAGACCAGCACCGTGGTCCCCCGCTGGGCCACGTCCCCCATGAGCAGGGACCACACCTGCCGGCGCATCACCGGGTCCAG
>CALWVX010000228.1 GCA_944385065.1 uncultured Oscillospiraceae bacterium
GAGGGGAATCCACACGAGGGAGAGGATGAACCTGTGACGCTGTCTGAGAAAATTCTGGCCCTGCGCACCCGGCGGGGAATGTCCCAGGGGGACGTGGCCGACGCCCTGGAGGTGTCCCGGCAGAGTGTGAGCAAGTGGGAGACCGGTCAGTCGGTGCCCGACCTGGACAAGATCATACGCCTCGCCGACCTGTTCGGGGTTACGGTGGATGAGCTGGTCCGGGAGGGGGAGCGGCCCGCGCACCCGGCGCCGCCGGAGCCCCGGGTGGTCTATATAAAGGAGGAGAAGCGGGGACTGACCATTCTCCAGCGGGCCGGGGTGTGCCTGGAAGTTTGTGGGGGCGTTCTGCTTCTGATGGGGGCAGCGGGACTGGGGGCCGCCGCCTCCCTCATCGGGGCGGCCCTGATGATTTTGGGTCTGCCCCTGCTGCTGGCCAGAAAGCACCCCTGGCTCATCCTGGGCTGGCTGGCGGTGGGGATGAGCCTGCTGGTGCTCAACCCCAACATCTCAGTGGCCCCCTGGGGGCTCATCGGCGGGCTGAAGTACCTCTACTGGTATCTGACCATCCCCGAGCTCCACTACTCCACCATCCTGTTTGCGGCCGCCGTTGGAATCACAAGGGGGCTTGTGGTCCTGCTGCTCTTTTTCGGGGCCTGGCGGGCCTGGCGGAGAAGCCGGGCCGGGAAGCCGGATGCCGATCAGGAAGTGTAATCAGCCGCCGCCCGCCGGATGATTCCGGCGGGCGGCGGCTGATCTTTGGCTTGATTTATGCGCCCCGGTCCGGTATAATGGGGAATATTCTGAAAATTGGAGCCAAGAGCGATTTTCAGGGGAGAGGATGAGAGAAATAATGGAAGATACCATGCAGATCATGCTGACCATGATCGCCTATATGCTGGTGGTCATTGGGATCGGCCTGGCCTTCGCCCGGCGGGCCAACCGGAGCTCCGACGAGTACTTTCTGGGGGGCCGCACTCTGGGTCCGTGGGTCACCGCCATGAGCGCCGAGGCCTCGGACATGTCCGGATGGCTGCTGATGGGGCTGCCCGGCGTGGCCTATTGGAGCGGTCTGGCCGACGCCTCCTGGACCGCCATCGGCCTGGCCATCGGCACCTATGTCAACTGGCTGATCACCTCCAAGCGGCTGCGCCGGTACAGCGTGAAGGCGGGCAACGCCATCACCCTGCCCGAGTTCTTTTCCAACCGCTTCCACGAGAAGACCCCGGTGGTCATGACCATTTCGGCCCTGTTTATTCTGATCTTTTTCACGGTGTACGCCGCCAGCTGCCTGGTCACCTGCGGCAAGCTGTTTTCCACCCTGTTCGGCTTTGAGTACATCCCCATGATGATTGTGGGGGCCCTGTTTGTGCTGGTATACACTATCATCGGCGGCTTCCTGGCGGAGAGTGCCTCGGACTTCATGCAGGCGGTGGTGATGATCTCCGCCCTGCTCATCATTCTGGTCACCGGGACCGCCGCCGCCGGCGGACTGGGGGCGGTGCTGGACAACGCCCGCTCCATCCCCGGGTTTCTGGAGTTTTTCGGCGCCGCCTCGCCGGTGACGACGGCGGATGGGGTCCAGCAGGCGGTGAACGGGGTGCCCCAGTTTGGAGAGGCGGTGCACTACGGCGTGCTGGATGTGCTCTCCCCCCTGGCCTGGGGCCTGGGCTATTTCGGCATGCCCCAGGTGCTGCTGCGCTTCATGGCCATCCGCAGCGAGCCTGAGCTGACCCAGTCCCGCCGGATCGCCACCGTGTGGGTGCTGATCTCCCTGACGGTGGCGGTGACCATCGGCCTGATGGGCCGGGCGCTGTTCCCCACCGCTCTGACCACCGCCTCGGAGGCGGAGAATATCTTTATTCTGCTGTCCACCCGGCTGCTGCCCCCCGTTCTGGCCGGGCTGGTCATGGCGGGCATCCTGGCGGCCACCATCAGCTCTTCCGATTCCTATCTGCTGATTTCGGCCTCCGCCTTTGCCAAGAACATCTATCAGGGCCTGTTCCACAAGACGGCCAGCGACAAACGGGTGCTGATGGTTTCCCGGCTGACGCTGCTGGCCATCACCGCCATCGCCGTCATCATGGCCCTGGATGAGAACAGCGTCATCTTTACCATAGTCAGCTTTGCCTGGGCGGGCTTCGGCGCCACCTTCGGGCCGCTGATGCTGTTCAGTCTGTTCTGGAAGCGCACCAACCACGCCGGAGCCATCGCCGGAATGGTGGGCGGCGGTGTCATGGTGTTTGTGTGGAACCTGCTGGTCCGGCCTATGGGCGGCCTCTGGGACGTGTATGAGCTGCTGCCCGCCTTCCTCTTCTCCAGCTTGTGCATTGTGGTGGTCTCCCTGCTCACCGCCGAGCCCTCCCGGGAGATCCAGGAGGAGTTCGAAGCGGTGCGGGCCGGACGGTGATGCAGCCGAATGTATCTCACGAAAGAACCGGGCCGGGAAATTTTCCCGGCCCGGTTTACTTTGTTCCCCCCGTGTGGTATCATAGTGCCATCTTTTCTTTCC
>CALWVX010000229.1 GCA_944385065.1 uncultured Oscillospiraceae bacterium
TCGAGATTTCAAAATATCGGTTTTAACCTCCCCATCCAAAGCAAAAGGACATCTGTAAGAATGTCCTTTTGTTTTGGGTTCCGGCCGCCAGAGGCGGCCTGGGTTCCTTGGTTTCAAATGTTCGGCGGAAATGAATTCCGCCTGCGCCGAGGTCCGGAAGGGATGGTTCATTCTGTACAGACGCCGAAATTTGTGCTATGATAAGAGAAACTGGATCGGCCGGGGGCACCTTGTGCCTGCGGTTCCGCGCGTGTCAGAATCAGCAGGGAGACACGGAGCCAGACGGCCCTGCATGCCATGGGCGGACCCCGTGGCCCTATGGAAAGGAGCAAAGTCCCATGAACGAAGTTATTCAGGCCATGCTTACCCGAAGGAGTATTCACGGCTTTAAGCCCGACGTGCAGGTGCCCCGGGAACTGATGGATCAGATTATCCAGGCGGGCACCTATGCCGCCAACGGGCGCGGGCGGCAGTCGGCCATCATTGTGGCCATTACGAATCAGGCTCTGCGGGCCCGACTGTCGGAGCTGAATCGTCAGATCGGCGGCTGGAAAGAGGGGTTCGATCCCTTTTACGGCGCGCCCGCGTATCTGCTGGTGCTGGCGGAAAAGGAGTGTCCCACCCATGTGTATGACGGCAGCCTGGTGATGGGCAACCTGATGCTGGCCGCCCACGCCCTGGGGCTGGGCAGCTGCTGGATCAACCGGGCCCGGGAGACCTTTGAGATGGTCGAGGGGAAGGAAATCCTGGCCTCTCTGGGGATCCAGGGGGACTATGAGGGGATTGGCTACTGCGCTCTGGGCTATATCGAAAAAGAGCCCGGCCCCGCCGCACCCCGGAAGGAAAATTTCGTCTATTACGCCCCCTGACGGGCCGGAGAGGAGCTGAATGCCGTGAGCCGGGAGAAGGTTCTGGCCCTGCTGCGGGAGCGGCAGGGAGAATATTGCTCCGGAGAGGCCATGAGCCGTCAATTGGGGATCAGCCGCGCCGGAGTGTGGAAGGCCATTGAGGGCCTGCGCCAGGAGGGATATACGATCTCCTCCGCCCCCAACCGGGGCTATCGTCTGGAGGAGGGGCCCGATCTGCTGCGGGCGGGCGAGCTGTCCGGCGCCCTGTCCGGCTGTCTGGTGGGGCGGAAGTTGCTGTGTCTGGAGACGGTGGACTCCACCAACACCGAGTGCAAGCGCCGAGCCATGGCGGGCGAGGCTGAGGGCCTGGTGGTGGTGGCCGACGAGCAGACCGGGGGGAGAGGGAGACTGGGGCGCTCCTTTCAGTCCCCCAAGGGACAGGGGCTGTACCTGTCCGCTCTGCTGCGCCCAAGGCTGGAGCCGGGGCAGGTGGCCGATTTCACCGCCTGGGTGGCGGTGGCGGTATGCGACGGAATCGAGGCCGCCTGCGGGGTCCGCCCCCGGATCAAGTGGACTAACGACATCATTCTCGGCGGGAAAAAGCTGGTGGGAATTCTCACCGAGCTGGGGCTGGAGAGTGAGAGCAACGCCCTGGAATATCTGATTCCCGGCATCGGAGTCAACGTGAATCAGGCCCCGGAGGATTTCTCCCCGGAGATTCGGGACATGGCTACGTCCCTGGCCCAGGAGCTGGGCCGGCCGGTGCGCCGGTCCGATCTGGCGGTCCAGATCATTCTGGCGCTGGACCGGATGTACGCCGGATTTCCGGAAAACAAGGCGGAGTACCTGGAGAAATACCGGGCCGACTGTCTGACCCCCGGCAATCAGGTACAGCTCATCACCCCCGTCTCCCGGCAGGAGGCGTATGCGGTGGCCGTCGACGACGACTTCCGCCTGGTGGTGGAGCTGCCCGACGGCACCCGGAAGGCCCTGTCCGCCGGCGAGGTGTCGGTGCGGGGGATGTACGGGTATGTATAAGCCTGCCGAAAAAGAGGCAAAGCCACTTTTTCGGATGAGGCCGCAGGAACTCCCTGCAGGAGGGCTTTTTTGACAAGCAGACACGGCCTTTCCGCCGCGGCGGAAAGGCCGTGTTTTTGTTATGCCTGATAGGGGGCGAACTCCTCCGCCTCCGGCTGAGTGAAGACCTTGGAGAAGGTGTCCGCGTCCATGGTCTCGTGGTCCAGCAGATACCGGGCGGTGACCTCCAGCTCCCGGCGCCGGCGGGAGAGAATCTCCCCGCACAGCCGGTGGGCCCTGTCCACAATGGACTTGACCTCCTGGTCGATCTGGCCAGCCACCTCCTCGGAATAGGTGCGGGCCTGCGCCATGGAGCGGCCGATGAAGATTTCGTCGCTCTCGCTGCCGTAGGAAATGGTGCCCAGCTTGTCGCTCATGCCGTATTTGGTAACCATGGCCCGGGCGATTTGAGAGGCCTTCTGGATGTCGCTGGACGCTCCGGTGGAGATGTCCCCCAGCACCAGCTCCTCGGCGGCCCGGCCGCCCAGGCACACGGCGATGCGCTCCTCCAGCTCCTTCCGGGACAGATAGGCCTTGTCCTCGTTGGGCAGGGAGATGGTCATGCCGCCGGCGGG
>CALWVX010000230.1 GCA_944385065.1 uncultured Oscillospiraceae bacterium
ACGCCCTCCGTGCTGCACAGGGCGTCAAAATCCACCGGCTCCGCCCTCCCGGCATAGCTGATGCCGTCCAGAGCGCCCAGGCTCTCGCTGGTAAAGGTGTTGCCGGACACGGCCCCGCCGCTGTCCACATCTCCCGCCACAGCACCCAGATAGGCGGAGCCCTCGTCGATGGTCACCAGAGTATGGCAGTTTACCAGGGTGGCCCCCAGTCCGGCCACGCCGCCCACATAGTCCCCGCCGGACAGGCGGCACTTGCTCCAGCTGTCCCGGATGCTGCCCCAGGAGGCGCCGGCGATCCCGCCCACATAGTCGCCGTTGCTGCTGGAAACCGCGCCGTAATTTTCACAGTTTCCGACTCGTCCCAGATCCATCAGGCCCACAATGCCGCCGGCGTAGTCCTGTTTTCCGGTGATCTCTCCCGTATTGATGCAGGAGGCGACGACGGCTTTGGTCTGATACCGGAAGTCCAGAGAGCGATCTCCCTCCTGGATCAGGTCGTCCTCCGGATCAAAGTCGTACTCGATGGCCATGGAGCCCACGATCCCGGCCACGTTGATGTCCCCCTCCACAGTTCCGTCGTTCCGGGCGTCGGACAGATACCCCGTATCTGTGGTCTCAGACGCTTCGTCCGACACATCCTCAAAGCGGTCCTCAAACTCCTCGTCCGAACCCTCCAGAATATCCCGCAGCAGGTCGGTAATGATGCCGAACTGCCGGTTGATGGCATCCAGATCGTCCAGCAGGATGTCTGTGCTGCTGGACATGGAGTCCCGCAGGGCGTCTCCGTCGTCCAGCAGGCCGGAGAAGATGCCCCCCAGGACGTCCCCCTGCTCCCGCAAACCGCTGCTGATGGGGCGGATGGTGATGGTGGGCATCTCGGACAGCTCCTCCACAGTATCCGCCAAGTCTCTGCCGATCCCGGCCGTCTGCCCCAGGATTTCCTCTGCGGTATTCCCGACTTTCTCCAGTGCGCTTCCCATATTTCCGCCTTGCTCCAAAAGGTCCCGCAGACTGCCGATGGTGTCCTGCCCCTCCTTGGAGGCATCCGCCAGGGAGCGGAGGGCGGCGGCAAGGGAGCTGCCAGCCCCTTTTACATCCTCCAGGGCCTCGCCAAACTCCTCCGGATGGGTCAAGGAGTCCGCCAGCCGGACCAGGGCCTTCCCCAGCTCCGGCAGGGCAGACGCTGCCTGGGCAAGGCCGCTCTGAACGCCGGCCAGTGCCGAATCCCACGCCTCCCGCTGCTCCTCGGTCATCCCCTCCGGGCCGCGGGCGTCCCACAAAATGCGCAGCGCCTGTGCGGCGGCTTCGGCCGCTCCGCTGCAGTTCTCCGCAAAGACACTGAAGGCTTCCAAAAACGCCTCCACGGCCGGGCCGGTGTCCTCTCCACGTCCCAGAACCTGTTTCAGGTGGTCCAGAGCGGACTGAAGCTGATCCCGTGAGGCGCGGGCCTGACGCAGAGAAGAACGCAAAGCCTGAATCGCATGTTCCGCTTCCGCCGCTGTATCGGCACCGATCTCACCCGCCGCTCGGCCTTCATCCAGCACGTCGTTCAGTTGTCCCGCCAACGCCTCCGCCAGGTCCAGAACATCGGAGGTATCGTCCAGGATGGGCGCTGTCTCATCTGTGAGCCAGGAGAGCCGGGCGGACAGGTCGTTGATCTCGTCAATATTTTCATTGGCCCAGTCCGCGGTGGAGTCCATCAAATTGCCCATGGCCTCCTGGGCCTCTCCCGCCCGGTCAGAGATGGCCTTCATCCGCTCCGAGATCTCATCGGAGGCGCCGCGGACGTCATCCCCCGTCTGGTCAAGCAGCGCGCGCAGCACATCCAGTTCGTCCAGCAGGTCGCCCACCTGTCCCTCGTTGTAGAGCAGGCGAACCTCCGGTACCAGCTGTCCGGCGATGCCGCCTACATCCTTTCTTCCCAAAATCGTCCCGGAATTGGTGCAGCCGTTCAGATAGCCGGACTGCCGCCCCACGATGCCGCCGATGTTGTACCCCACATGGGCATACCCCACCGCCCCGGTGTTGACGCAGCTTTGCAGGATGCCGGAGGAAAACCCGGTGATGCCGCCGATGTCGGTACACACGGGCACATTCTCCGCGGCATTGAGCTGGTCCTGGTTCCAATTGTCCAGGTTCAGCTCCGCGTCCACCTCTGTGGTGTTGATGCTGCCGCTGTTCTCACACTGGACGATGGAGCCGTAGTTCTGCCCGGCGATGCCGCCCACATAGTGCTCCCCAGTGACGGAGCCGGAGAAGGAGCAGTTGATGATCTGTCCCTGGGCCTCGTTGATGCCCGCGATTCCGCCGATGCTGTCCGCTCCGCCCACCGCCCCGGAAAACGAGCAGTTGGTGATGGTGCCCCGGTTCTCCCCCACCAGGCCGCCCAGGGTGTTTTTGCGGTCGCTGGGGGAAATGGCGCCCGAGACGTGGAGGTCCCGCACGGCGCCGGCGGGCTGGATATACCGAAACAGGCCCCGCACATTGCCGCTGCCGGTGAGAGACAGGCCGGAGATGGTGTGTCCCTGCCCCTCGAAGGTGCCTCCGAAGGTGGGGATGGGGGAAAAATCCACGCCGGACAGGTCGATGTCCGCCTCCAGATAGACGGTCTTTCCCTGGGACCAGCTGTCCAGAGTGCAGTTCCGGGAGAGCTCCGCCAGATCCTCCGCCGTGCGAAGATAAACCACATCGGTACTCTCGGCCGCCAGAGCAGCCGGGGCCACAAGGGAGAAAAGCAGGATCACCGCCAGAAGGAGGCTCAGAATTTTACTGATGTTCCGTTTCATTGTCGTTTGAAGCCTCCTTGGTCTGATAGTTTCCGGTCTCCAGCATGCCGGAGACGTCGCCGTAGAT
>CALWVX010000231.1 GCA_944385065.1 uncultured Oscillospiraceae bacterium
CATCACCCATCCAGACTTCCGGCCGGCCCGCCTGGGCGGACCGGCCGGCGCGGCGCTTACAGGAGCATGAACTGCTTCAGGTCCTGCCGTCGGCGGATGTTTAATTTTTCCAGAGAAACGGCAATGTGCCGCTTTACTGTATTGGGAGAAATGTGCATATGATCGGCAATCTCCTGGTTGGTCCAGCCCCGGGCGGCCAGCATGCAGGCGGCAAACTCGGTGGTGGTCAGGTCATCGGCCACATCGTGGCC
The DNA here is from genome assembly GCA_944385065.1 of uncultured Oscillospiraceae bacterium. GTDB lineage: Bacteria > Bacillota > Clostridia > Oscillospirales > Oscillospiraceae > Lawsonibacter. Next base: position 252 of record CALWVX010000231.1, read on the forward strand.
GGTGGTGGGATTGTGAACTCTGCGCCATCCCGCAGAGAAGCGATAGGTGATGTCGATGATCCGTTTGAAGTCCTCCGGCCAGCCGGACTTGATCACCGCCTCCAGCATTCCGCCCAGCAGACCGTGGTGCTCCCCGAAGCCCTCGATCAGGTCATCGGGCCGGGCCAGTTCCCAGGCGGAGAGCAGGTGGGCCCGCGCCCGCTCGGTCTGCTTCAGGCTCATGTAATCCATCACCGCAACCAGGTGGAGGTAGATGGCGGGGATGGGATAGCGGTCCGCTCCCATGGCAAGGGCGCCCTCCACGGTCCCGGCGCTGGGGCCGTAGTCCCCCTGGAGATAGCGGTAGTGGGCCTGGAGATACAGCGCGAAGGCGCGCAGGCCCGGGGGCAGCATGGGAAGAAAGCTCTGAATATCCGGCAGCCCCTCGGGCAGAGGCAGATGGAGCAGCACCGCTCCGGCCGCCGCCACAAAGGCCGCCGCCGCCCGAAGCGCGGGCGTCTGCTCCCCCGCGGCCAGAAGGGTGGCGTTCAGCTCCTCCAGCGCGAACCTGGCCCGCTGAATCTGCCCCCCGGACAGGTTGGCGTAGGCGTAGATCAGACAGGCGGACAGCCGCGCCCCCATGTCGGGGCTGTCCAGATAGGGCTCCGCCGCTCCGGCCGCCTTCTCCGGGCGGCCCGTGAAATAGTAGTGCTCCGCCAGGGCGATGTCCCGCCGGGGGCCCGCCTCCATAGCCTCCGCCGCCTCCCGGCAGCGGCCCGGCCGGAAGGGGGTGTTCATCAGGGGCATCAGGTTGGCGTGATCCAGCTGGAGGGCGGCGGGGGGCGTCTCCCCCTTTCGGAGCAGGCGGGGGTCCCGGGGCCTCTCCGCATCGGCGGGAATGGCCCAGGATTTCCCGAACTTCTGCGCGCCGGGGATGCGCCCGGCGGTGCAGAACTGCTGCACCATCCGAACCGAGAGGTTCCATTTTTCGGCGGTCTCCCGCACCGTGAGATACTCCATGCCCAGCCCCCCACATAATCTTCTGCGTGTTATTATATCCGCCCCGGCGCGCCGGCGCAAGACCCGGCCGCCCTCTCCCCGAAACGGCAGACGCTCCGACGCCTCCCGCCCTATAATCATCCTGCATCTGTTCCGGCGGACGTGACCCAACGGTCCGCCGGTCCGATCCGTCCGGGAATGTCCGGCGCCGCGCTTCCGCCCGCCGGGGATTCCGGGCATCATCACACAGAGGTGACAAATATGTGGGTCCCCTTTGCTGTGGGCTTCGCCTTTTTTGTCGGCGTGACCGCCGTTCTGGCCAAGTGCGGCATCCGGACCACCGATTCCACCGCGGCCACCGCCATCCGCGCCATAACCCGTACCCCCCGGCCAGGGCCGGGGGGTACGGTTTCTGCGTTTGGATCTATATAGCGCCGCGTCTGAATCACAGGGTCGCCCAATACGAGGCGCTCACTTCTTCCCGCCGCAGGGCAGCTCCATGACAAACCGGCTTCCGCCCGCCGGGCCGTCCTCCACATGGACTGTGCCGCCGTGCGCCTGCGCGATGGCCCGCACCAGCGCCAGCCCCAGCCCCGCGCCGCCAGCGGCGTTGTCCAGTGCGCCGATCTGCCGGATGAACCAGTCCAGGCTGGCATCCTGCTGAAAACTGACCGCGGTAAACCAGTGGACCTGATCAGCGGGAATATCCCGCATGGCCCAGCGGACGGCTGTGCTTTTGCCATAACCTGCGGGAGCCTCGATCATGGTCAGGCTGCTCTGGTATATGTAAGAAAGTTTCTGCTGAATATCTTCCGAGAAATAAAATTGATCCATGTGATCACCCCGCTTTCCCTCAACTTTATTATAAGAAAGAAGCATGGTTTTGTCACTCCCCCGAAAGAGGGATTTACGGGGTGCGGATGGTGGACTTCGACGTCTGGGGTACCGCCGTGATTTGAACCAGGGATCATGCTGCCCGAGAGGAAGCGGAACCTTCGTATCGCGGCATATTTCATGGACATGAATCAGCGAAACGACTTCAAGAGGAACCGCTCCGTCAGTTCCTTTTCGTCCAGCCAGATCGTCTGCGGCGGCGTATAGTAACCGGGATCAGTCTCCGCCTCCGATCTGGCCTTGTGAATGGCTTTCTGGATGGAGATCCACCGACCGTAAGCGCCGCCGTTCAGCTGCTTTCACAGTTTCCGGATGGCGCTCTTATACGCCTTCTCCGCACCGCTGGGACCGCTGTAGTTCAGCCGGACGGCCGGTTCCTGAAAGGTCATGCCCTGCTCGTTAGGCCGGCCGATCCCCAGGTAACCGCGCACCAGATGCAGCTCTCCGGGACTCAACGCCTCCATGCGCTGGAGAAGCAGCGTCCGGCGCGTGAAACGGTCGTAGGCCCTGGCTGGGACGCCGCCACACCCCAGGTCAAAGACGCCCTCGCCCAAAGACTCGATCTGAAACACGGTGCGGTATTCTTCCGGCAGACGCTTGGCTAATGTGGCGGAAACCGTCAGCTTCTCCTAAATGGTAGGAAGCAGATCCATTTCGGTGTCTCGCTCATGGGTAGCATAGAGGAACGCCATCTGGCGCAGCTGGAGGTAACAATCCAACGGGAGCGGCAGAGAAAAAGAACCTTGGGCGGCACAGTCCCGCATGGCCGTCTCAATGGCGGGGGTCGCATAGGTCGGCAGCTTTGTTCCATAGGAAAGATCAAACCTTGTTGCTGCGGCCAGCAGTGCCTGAGCCCCTCCTGCTTGAGACCGTCCGCCAGAAAAGCTTGAGAAAACCGCTCACAGCAGCTTGCGGCCAGCATGGTCAGTTATCTCTCGTTCTGGGAGAGCAGGAGCGGAGCGGCCTGCGGATCACCGCCCTGTATCTGCTGGGCCAGTTGCTCATTGCTGGGGCAGAGATCGTCACAGCGGCACATGCTCATGGCCGATCCTCCCGAGTAAGGTGCGCTCTCGCCTGAGCGTAGATCGCTTTCTGCTCCATGTGGTGGTGAGAAAGTACGTTCTGCAACAGCAGCACCGGCTGGGTGGACGCTGATCCGTCTGATGAGAAATGGGTAAGCGCGCAGATCGGCACCGGGACCGGCACCGATCTGCGCGGGTTCCGCACCGAAAAGAATACAAGAAAAATCTCGCAGGAAATGCTTGATTTCTCTCGGATTGTCTGGTATTCTTAATAGGCTAACATTCTGAAGGCGAGTCCGTCAGAGCCGGCAGAAAACCCAATATGCAGCGGTATCGAAGTGGTCATAACGGGGCTGACTCGAAATCA
>CALWVX010000232.1 GCA_944385065.1 uncultured Oscillospiraceae bacterium
CACCCAACGAAAAAGGGACGCCCCAAAGCAGAACATACACCGTGAATGACATCGCAGCCATTCTCGGTATCGGCCGCGCTTCGGCCTATAAACTCGCCAACTCCGGATTGTTCAAGACGATCCGCATCGGCAACATGATCCGCATCTCCAGGAAGTCCTTTGAGGATTGGCTGAAGGCGGAGGGGCTGGATTAGCAGGAATAATCTTAAGAATGCACCATAAGCATTTAAACTTATGGTGCATTAATTAATACGCTTGATAGGCAATTTGATTTTTCTGCATTGGTTCGTTACGCCAATGCTTATTGATGGATTGTACAAAAGTGGGTCGAACATATTTTGCACGAATTTTCAACCAATTTCCAACATCATATCTAAAATACAGCCCTTCACATGGACCATCTCCAAACGCAGATTTTCCAAGCAATCCAGGCAAATCATCCATCATAAATGTTCCATATTTGATTTTAGGAACAGATGCTATTTCGGCACTTTTTAGAAATTTATCGCGCAGAGGTACAGCCAAGAACCTTTGAGAAATGGTATCGTAGACATCAAAGCCAATAAACCAGTCTGGTAACTTGGAATAGTATATTGAGTGCTTAGCATAACACCATTCGCCAAACAAAATATATCTATCTTCCAATACATCAAACAATTTTTCTTGATGTGCTGTTACCCAATTAGAGAGCAGTCTCCATTGGCCAGTAAATGGGGGCAACAAGTATTGGCCGCGATTTTGTAATAACAAATCTCCAGATTTTCCAAATGAGATTCCTAAGTTCGCTCCATCTATTTTTTCTTCGATGGTAACTACATTTGAAAGCAGGATGTCTTTTTCCTTTACGTCAAGGAGCTTGTCCGCACGGGCCATATTGGAAGATGTGAAAATAATATGTGGAGTTGTTGGAAACTTAAAGAAGGGGGTATCAATCATGGTGAGCTTCCTCATATTTAGTCTTCACATAGTCCTCACACAAGAAATAAATATGTATTCCTAGATCACTTAATGCATCCTTGAATCCCCACCAAAGGCTATCGGAGGCTTCAACTATCTGCGGATGCTCCGGATGGGCATTAGCTAATGCAATAAATTTTCTGTCCGAAATATCAAACCCATTTAAACTCGGAGAATCCGGAAATTCAGCATATTCTCGATCCCCCGTAACGGTAATATATTGTTGCTCCACTAAACTGTTTTCTCTACAGGTTAAATTTCTACATACCCAATTGAAAAAAATCGTCGCAACCGTATCTTGCCCACCAGAGCCCAAATTATTTCTATATTCTCTAAAAATTTCTCCGGGTGAATCTAGCACTACAATCGTGTCATTTGAACTTATTAAACGATTAATAAATGTCAAACATTCATATGAACATTTTGCATCCAATTTGTTTTGTGCGTTTACGTTTGCAGCCATCTTTGGAACATTAGTGTCTATAATATATTTCATTTATTTCTCACCATCAATTTGTCTCTGTAGCGCTGCACTTGTTTGTGCAAATATATCCCCATTTATATCTCCAAAGAAATTTTTAGGCCAATTTGTAATTTCTCCAAACAAATTGATTTCTAATGGCTCCAAAACCGAAGGACATTTATCATTATTGGCGAAATATGCGGCAAATTTGTCGTTAGAAAACTTTTTTTCAGCAATTCTTCGTTGAAATCTCCGTAAAAAATGCTCTGAATGGGTTTCAATAATTAGTTGAATGTTTCTGGGTTTTTTGTCTTCTCTGGCGGAAATTGCCTCAATCATTATATCTGCTAAAGCAGACTGAGCACTAGGATGCAGGTGAAGTTCCGGCTGCTCCATAATTATAATAGAATTTGCAGGAGCATAATACAATTGAACAAGAACAGGAAGAACTTGGGATATACCAAATCCAACATCTGGTATATCAGTAAGCGTATGCGAACCCTTTGTCTGAACTTTTACTTCATAATCTTGCCGGTCATCAGAAATTTTATTAATAACAAATTTATCAACAAGTCCCATTTCTGTCAGCGCTTTCGCAATTATAGTTTCTAATGACATTCTGACCTGACCAGATTTATAGTTATATAATCTGTTTTCTGTGCGTGCTGCTAATAGTGCCAAAATAGTATCCTTGCCGCTTGTACCTACGCTGCCAGGAATAAACCCAGTCCAGCGATAATGCCGTTCGGCCTTCTCTCTCAGAGGGCCTAAGTAGCTTATATTTGCAAAAAAGTTCTCATGTGCAGCATTGAGCTGTGGAGCAAACCAGGCATTCTGATGATAAGAAATCATTTCATCAGGGAAACCGTAAAAGCGATATGGACTTGGCATCTCCCATGCTCGCCCAAGTACACGCTTAATTTCATAATTTTCCGCTATTGTTTTATATGCTCTCGCAGAGCTTGCTTTTTGAACTCTTTCCATTCCAACCGAGAAATTAGAGTTGTCATTTAAATATAAACGGTACATCATCTTCTCAACTTCTAGTGTCTGAATTTCCTTGTCGCGCACAGCAATTTTATCTGAAAATGTTATACTATTAACCAAACAATCTTCAGTATTATCTTTGTTAACCAACATTGATAACATAAGAGGCTCTGGCATATCCCAATTATACTCAAATTCAAGCATCTGTTCCGTATTGTGCTCATACAGCATATCGACTGGACCTCCTAATTCAACAACTGAATCGGAGTCTCCTAAAAAAAGGACGGTCTTTCTGTCAGTAGAAGCAGAGCTCTGTTTAAGCAGCATAAGGAATTGCCCTATACTTGATTTTCCAGAGCTATTGCTTCCCATGAATAATGTAATGGGGGCAAATTCGATTTTCCCAGTGTCTTTCCAACCTTTAAAGTTCTTGATATGCAAATACTTAAGCATCAAAATATCCTCCTATTATAGGGTTGAAAGTAAAACGGCAAGTAACAAAAAATATAATATTAACGCTTTTGCTATATCCAATTTTGTTTAATTTATTATACCATTGCTTTCTATGCCCAGCAATATTACTTTTGCTCTCAGCAGTATAATATCCTGATAATTTCACCACAGGTTTAACCCTGTGGATTTTTTATGCTCAAGACTATTACAAAAGGAGGCCCAAATTTCATGCTTTATCTTCCACAATCTGCCGAAAGGCCACCGCCCATAGGTTTTCCCCTCCGGGGTATCCGGGCGGCATAGAGGCGCTCTTTTCCCCAAAAACAAACACTTTTTCAAACCGCCGAAAGGAGGTGATATTATGGCGGTATTTCGCATTGAGAAAACCCGTGACTACACGGTGATGTCCAACCACCACCTGCGCAATGCGGGACTGTCTCTGAAATCCAAAGGGCTGCTCTCCATGATGCTGTCCTTGCCGGAGGACTGGAACTACACCACCAGGGGCCTGGCCAA
>CALWVX010000233.1 GCA_944385065.1 uncultured Oscillospiraceae bacterium
AGTTTCTCCTTGAAGTAAACGTGGACGGCGCTTTGGGTTCGATTCAAAATAAAATTGATACAATCATATAATTCCACGATAGATGCCTCTTTCATCCAATTTCCTATTGTTATTATACTGTATTTGGCAGGTCAATGTCAAGATGCCATGAAAAGGCTCGAAATGGCCGGAAAAGTCCCCGCCCAAAATCTTGGCGCGGGGACTTTTCTCTGTAATGGGACAGATCAGATCAGTCCCATCTCTTTGGCCTGGAAAGTTAATTCATCCCGGAACTTGGGATGGGCAACCTGGATCAGCGCTTTAGCGCGTTGGGAAGGCGTCTTGCCGACCAGTCTGGCGATGCCCTGTTCCGTCACTACATACTCGATGACTGTGCGGGGCAGGCTGACGGGAGTACCCGGCTTGAAACTGGGGGTAATCTTGGAGAACTTTCCATTCTTGGTGATGGACTCCAATACCACAATGGACTTGCCCTCCAGACTGGCGGAGGCGGCGGAGGCAAAGTTGCAGATGCCTCCCATTCCGCTATATTGTTTTCCCTTCAGAAATTCCGCGTTGGCCTGGCCCAGCAAATCGATCTCCACCGCGTTGTTGATCGCAGTCATCCGGTGCTGGCGGTAGATGGCGCCTGGGTTAAGCACCTCCTGGCAGTTATCCATCGATATTCCCTGGTTATTCTGCAACCAGGCATACAGTTCCTTTGAGCCCACCACCTGAGTAAAGACAGATTTACCGATGCTTTCACTTTTTTTCTGATTTGTAATGATACCCTTTTCCGTAAGCATCATCAGAATGTCGCCATATACCTCGGTGTGAACACCAAGATCCCGCTTAGGCTCCATGTACAGCAGTGCGGAGGCGTTCAGACGGCCCAGCCCAACCTCGATAGTAGCCTCATCAGGAATCAATTCCCCAAGATAACCGCCGATAGTCCGGTAGGTGTCGGCCAACTCTTCCCCGGTATCTACCCCGGAAAATTCCATCAGGTAATTATCCGCGTCACCATCCACGATATAGTCGATCTCACTGATATGGATGACATTGCTCCCGTAGACGAAAGGGAACGTGCCGTTGGCCTCAGCAATGACCAAATCAGCCCGGCGGCAGGCATCCCGAATAAAGTCGGTACAGGTACCCAGGGATACGTAGCCGTGTTCATCCGGCTTGGATACTTCGATCATGGCAATTTTGCACCCGAGCCCCACCGTGGCCACCTTGTCATACAGCCAATATTCGCCGGGGACAAAATCCAGTCTGCCCTCTCCAAACAGCTGATAGGAGCTGTCATTCAGGAAGCTGGTGGCAGGTCGAACCCCCCTGCCCACCGTCTCGGCATCCGGCATATAGTTGATAATGGGGGCGTAATAATACACATCGCGCAGGTCTGTCCGCTCCAGAAGCTTGTGCAGAATGGACCGACATTCCCGATTCCCAGTCATGATCCGGTCCCCACTGTGGATCAGCTGGGCGGCCTGTTGAGCGGTGACGGTTTTCCGCTGAAATTCTTCCTGCCAAGTTGACATACTGGTCCTCCTCATTCAGCATGAGAGAGGGGCCCTATGGGATCTCTCCCGGTCAGACCCCTCTCTTGTGTGATCGTTACTTCTTGCCCTCGTTGGCCTCTTTCCAGGCCATGGCGGCCTTCAGTCCCTGCTCGTTCACGATGCGGTTGAACTCCGACTGCTCCTGGACCTGGTTGATTCGGCACAGATTGAACATCTCAGCTCCAAAGTCCATGGCGTTGCGCATCCCCATAATCTCATAGGTCTTGTTGATCTCATACTTCAGCATCCGAATTGCCTGAGGAGGCTGGTCGGCCAGACGATTGGCCAGCTTCATGGTCTCCTCCTCCAGCTGATCCAGGGGAACGATAAAGTTGACCACACCGGCGTCCTTCAGCTGCTGGGCCGTCATGAAGTCGCCCAGGTAAGCCAGCTGCTTGACCAGATTCATGGGCATCTTCCAGGGCTCGATCAACACATCGTTGGCATAAGAGTACTTCAGCTCAGGTTCGCCGAATTTGGCGTCCTCTGAAGCAATGATCATATCGCTGAGGAAGGCCATCCAAACACCGCCGCCGATGCAGTAGCCCTGTACAGAGGCCAAAACAGGTTTTCTAGCCTCCCAAATAGCACGGAAGTTGTTCAACTCCATCAGAGAGTCTTCACGGCGGGCAGGTACATCCACAATAGGAGAACCGATGCTCTCCTTCAGATCAAAGCCGGCGGTAAAAGCCTTCTCTCCGGCAGCACAGAGAACGATCGCATTGGTTTCAGGATCGGCATCAGCCCGACGAATGGCATCACCTAGACCAGTTACAATGGCGTTGTTCAGAGCATTGCGAACTTTGGGCCGGTTCAGAATCACCTTGCCGACTTTTCCCACTCGCTCATACAGCAGAACCTCTTCGCTCATGACGGATAACTCCCTTTCTGTTTGATTAAATTTGTTTTGTGCCTTTATTGCTAACTGTCCGCAGACAGGTTAACACTCCTCTTCATATTGCGGTGTGACATACGATGTTCCTGGTGTCAGCACATGCTGCCAGTCGCCGATGTGGACCCGCTCGGAATGGAAGCGGTCTTTCACCTGCCGCTCATAGGCGGGGTAACCAATGGGGACCACCGCCAGTACTTCCACATGGTCAGGCAGACCGTATAAGGTGCGCAGCGCCCGGATCTTTTCCTCGTCGGGGTAGATTCCGCACCAAACGGCGCCCAGTCCCAGATGTTTGGCCTCAATCAGAAGGTTTTCCAGCGCCGCGGAGCAGTCCTGGGGCCAGAAATCAAAGCGGTATTTTTTCTGTGTGGTGTCCGCGCACACCAGAATGGCGCATTGAGCCTCCCGGAGCATCTCCACATGGGGCGAAATCTGCGTAATGGGGAGAAACTTCTCCTTTTGCTCCAAAACCAGGAAATGCCAGGGACGTTCATTGCCGGAGGAGGGAGCGCACATGGCGGCCCGAAGCAGATCCTCAATCTTTTCCCGCTCTACCGGCTGATCCGTATAGTTGCGTACGCTGACGCGCTCAAAGATTTCTTTCATTGCTGCTGCCTCCCCGTGTCTTAGCTGACTATTCCTGTTCTCTCGCCCCCTTCACCCGCGGCGATTCTTCGCCGCGGGTGAAGGGATTGAGTTAGAGAGAGGAGAAACTGTTATGAGATTATTTCGCAGCCTGCAGGGTCTTGGGCTGGGTGCACAGGCTGACCACCACGTACACGATCGCAGCGGGCAGGATGGGGAACACAGACTCGAAGGGCAGGTCCACACCGAAGAAGCTGTACAGGGCCACGAAGAACAGGCCGGTGATACAAGAGGTCACAGCGCCGGCCTTTGTGCCCTTCTTCCAGAACAGGCCGCCCACGAACATAACCAGGGTGCCGGCACACAGGAAGGTATAGGCATAGGACAGCAGAGAGATGATAGTGCCGGCCCGCAGGGCAACGATCAGAGTCAATGCACCGGCAATGACAGTAATGATCCGAGCCAGGGTCTCCATCTTCTTGTTGTCGGGGTTGTGGTCGATGAACTTCATGTAGATGTCCTTAGTGATAGAGGTAGACACATAAATCAGCTGGGAGTCCACGGTGGACATGACAGCGGCGCACAGGGCGGCCACCATGAGCGCACCGACCACGGGGGGCATAACCTCCAGCATGACCTGGAAGATGATGGTGCCGGCAGGGGCGTCGGGGAACAGAGCCCGGCCGTACATGCCGATCAGCACCGGCAGGAAAACATAGGGGATCAGAATGACGCCGCCCAGGAACGCGGAACGAACTGCGGTCTTCTCATCTTTGCAGGAGATGTTGCGCTGGAAGGCGGAGGCGGACACCATGCCGAACAAGATGGTGGGCACCGCATTCATGACAATGGTATTCATGTCCATGGAGAAGAACTGAAAATCTGTAGCGGGCAGAACAGATTCCATCAGAGGAAAACCATCCGCACTGAAAATCCAGAAAACAGCAACCAATGTGCAGAAGAACACCACAGCAGTCTGGATTACGTCGGTCATCATAACGCCCCACTGACCGGACATGGAGGCATAGATCATAACAACCACTACGCATGCAGCAGAACCAATTACAGGATTGATGCCGACATACTCAAACAGGTTTCGTCCAGCCACGATCTGGCCGGCCATAATGCTGATAGCGGCGCCGCAGTTGATCAGAGCGAAGAAGGTGCCGGTGATACTGCCGCCGTAGCGCTTGTCCAGGCACTCAGACAGGGTCAGCGAGTTGGAGCGGTACAGTTTTTTGGCCACTACAATAGCAAAGACGATGTAGCTCAAGCAAGCGCCCAGACCATACCATACGCCGCCGATTCCGTAAAGCGCGCCGTTCTCCGCTCCACCGACTACCACACCGCTGCCGATGTGGGACCCCAAATAAGAGCCGGTGACCATCAGCAGAGAGCCCTTCTTGGCGGCGGTGGCAAATTCCTCAAAGTTTTGAGAGGTTCCGCGGCCCAGCCAGCCGATGAACATCATCCCGAATAGATATACTACCAAAATGACCGCAGTTAATGTTAATGTAGACACTTTGTTACCTCCTCAATTTTCCCAGATTTGTTGACACACGCTGCTAGAACATCTATATGAAACCGCTGCCGCGGTGGAAGCGCAGGTGATAAGTCAGTGCAGGATACTGTACTTCTTCACCAGCTCCTCGTCGATGTCGATGCCAAAGCCGGGCCCCTGAGGCATGGGGATACAGCCGTCGGCCGGGTCCACCAGCAGGTTTTCTTTCAGGACACCCTGGAAAGCCTGAGGCGTCAGAGTAGGCGGATCACAGGGGTACTCCAGCCAGGTAAAGTTGGTATAGGAGGCAACCAGGTGCATGCTTTGAAGGACACCCATGCCGGGGATATACGCGTGGGGATTCACCAGTTTGCCGTAGCTGTCCGCGATGGCCGCGATTTTGCGGATATAGCTGATGCCGGTGCTCATAGTGCAGTTGGGCTGCAGAATATCATAGCATCCCTTCTCCAGCATGATTTTGAAATCCGGAATTCCGATGTTGATTTCACCGCCGGCGATGGGGATGTCCACCTCCTGATTCAGCTGGGCCAGGCCGTCGAAGTTATAGCGCCACAGAGGCTCCTCCAGCCAGGTACAGTTCAGCCGCTCCATCTCCCGGGCGGTGTCCCGGGCTCGCTCATAGCTCCAAACCGGCGGGAAACCGTTGTCGTTGCGCTCACAGGCGGTGCCCTGGTTGGCGTCCACCATAATCTCCAGCTTGTCCCCCACAGCTTTCCGGACGTTTTCAATAATGGCGATGTCGTCCTTCATTTTTTCATTGGAGAAACGCAGCTTGACCGCCCGGAACCCCATTTCCACCAGACGCTGGGCATCTTCTCGGCGCTGCCCCTCATCCCGGATTTCGCCCCAGGCGGCATAGACCGGAATCCGGTCCCGTGCGGCGCCCAGCAGCTTGTATACCGGGAGCCCCGCCGCCTTGCCGATAATGTCCCAGCAGGCGTTTTCCACTACCCAGGGACGGGTGGCGATCCGGGCCACGTTGCGGAGCTTCAGCATCAGCTTTTCAATATCGAAGGGGGAGTCCCCCACGACCATCATTTTTACATATTCCATTGTCTCACACACGATGGGTAAAATCCCGTGAGGCGCCTCCATGCAGGAGTACCCAGTAATTCCCTCGTCGGTGTGAACCCGAACCACGAAAATGACCTGTCCCTTTTCCGTCTTCCCCGGGTACCAGGTGGGATGAAATTCCCGGGGAAACGGCACTTCGACGCAGTCATAGGTAATGTCTGTGATCTTCATAGAAACCTCCTGATCAAGCTGAAAAGTTTTGAAAGAGCCGCTTTATTAGGCGCCTTGCGGATAAATTTATTATAACAAGCGTTTTATAGAAGAAAAGCACTTTTTTTACTTGCTTTCACAACATTTTGTTGTATAATTTATACGACAAGGATCTCTATTTCCGCATCGTTTTTTACCGGAGGCAATTCATGACATTAAAACAGTTGGAGTATTTTTCCTTGGTATATGAATATGGAAATTTTACCAAGGCAGCACAATCTCTTTATATCTCCCAACAGGCACTGAGCCGTATTTTATCGTCACTGGAACAGGAGCTCGGAAATGAGCTGTTTGATCGAACGCATAAAGGGCTTCAGCCCACCGCCCTCGGGAGGGAACTCTATGCAGCCGCCCAGCCGGTGCTGCAAGAGAATGCCCGATTGAATGAACACATCAGGGAATTTATCCGGGCCACCTCAGGACATCTCAATATTGGCTTGGCCGCCGGGGCCCGGTATCTCAATACAAGGCATCTCTGGAGCGAGTTCCAAAGGCAGTACCCGAAGGTCAGCATATCTGCGGAAGAAATCTCCTATTTGAATGGAGAGGCGCAGTTGAAAAGCAGAAAGCTTGATCTGCTGACGTTTTCTGATTATCAGGCTGGAGAGGATTATATCCAGCAGGATCTGAAAACCTGGAACCGTGCCCTGATCGTACCGGAGGGCCACCCGCTTTATCACTGCGACCGCCCGACATTATCAGATCTGAACGGAGAGCGCATATTCTTTTGCGCCAACCCCATGGTTTATCAAAATTTACTGCAATTATGCAGCCGGAACCATTGCCAGCCGGAAGAGATCATTCGTGTCAGCGACACACTGTACATGTATGAGGCCTGTCAAACCGAAAAATGCATCGGCATCACGATAGAGGGATATTTCAGCAATATCTTTCTTCCGATGTTCGGCGATCTGCGCCTCCTGCCGTTTCCGGATGGGGCGCTTCCCTACACGGTCACAGCCATTTACCGGCGCGGCCACCCCATGGTCAAGATTCTTGCCGCTCTGGTGGACACCATGAGAGCGTGGCTCGAAGATCCCCACTCACCAAATCACGATTGAATTAGTTTGCTAAAGTAAGTTTGATCTAATTGTACCATGCGACGAAGTTTTTTGATACTGGTAATTTTACAATTTAGCTTATTAATTTACAAGATATTCCGTGCAAAACCCCGGTTTTTCGGCTGCCGGGCGGCGGCAGGAACGCCGCCCGGCAGTCAAGAGAGAAATGAGAGAGAAAAATCGTTATTCAACCGTC
>CALWVX010000234.1 GCA_944385065.1 uncultured Oscillospiraceae bacterium
TTCTGAAATTCCCGCCGTGGCGGGCTGAGTCCCGCTACATCCTTTCTGGCAGTGTGTTTTCCTAATAAGATTTAATCGTATTGTATTTGCGCCGAAGCACCGCAGGAAAGTGTTTTATAAAGAAAAGAAAGCGGCAATAGGAAAGATGCTGCGGCAGCTAGGCGAATGGAAAGGGGTAAAAATCATAGAAGCGGAAGCGTGTCCCAACCATATCCACCTGTTTGTGGAGATACCGCCGAAAGTCTCAGTATCGTACTGTATGAACAATTCGGCGAGTTGAAATACAAGTACCTAAACCGGGAATTTTGGCGGCTATGTGGATGCGGTAAGGAAAAACGAGAGCCGGGTTGCGGAGTATATGAGGAACCAGTTAAAAGGGGGGATGGAGATGGGAGAACAACTAAGGATCCTTCCAACGGCCTGTTTCCGGGCGACCAATAATAGTCCTCACACCGTTGGCGGGTCGTATCACGCATTGTATTCGTCCGCGTGGAAAAAGGAAACTGCGGTGATCGGAACAATGTCCAGACCACCGCAGAACTGCTTGGAGTCGATATCAAAATCAATATGCAGATTGTAATCCTGATAGATCTTCATACGATGGATCAGGCAGTTGGTGATTGCCTTCTTTGCCTCCAGGCTTGCGGTATTATTGCATGTGTTCGACCGGAAGATAATGTCATCTGTGTTGTCAGGGAGCGCAATATCTGTTCACCTCGTTACAGGTGGTTTGTGCAGCCTCGGCCAACATTGTGCTCAACAAGTCTTTTGGAAAGGGGCTTTCTCCGCGCAGGACCTTGATAACTGCCACTTTGCACATGATCTAACTCGGCGTTGGCCTAGGAGTATTTCGAGCGGAAGCTTTGAATCAGACGTTTCTGCACTCCGCTTTTCCCGGGAATGAGCGTTTATTCTCTTGCTGTTGGAAATCTCGTTTATGCGCATAAAAATCCGGCGTACCAGTTTATCAATGAGATTAACCTGTTTGCCTGTTGATATTACAGGAAGCGGAGGGTACACTTTCGGTGGTGTTGGCACGATTGGTTCGGATGCACTGGGCGGTCTCAAACAGATCTGTATCAGCTGACCTTTGTGTAACCCTACCGCAGAAGTAATCTCTTCTCTATTTCTTGGATATATTTGCTGTGTTTCCACAAAAGCGGGAAAGTGGCAGGAGCAGAGCACATCAAATGTGTGCTCCGGCATTGTAACCCTCCCGCATGGCATTGAAGATTTTCCTCACCTGGAAGCAGTCGCCAATCTTCCAGAAATCGTAAGCCAACTCCCGGAATTGTTCGGCCTCATCATCCCTGGGAGAAAAGCCGGTAGCGGCAATCACGGTATCTGCAGGCAGGAGGCTGATCGTGCCGTCTTCCGCCTGTATTTGTGCTCCTTCGGATTGAGCCGACAGGCAGACAGTGGCGTTCAAAATGACGGCGCCCACTTTCTCCAGTTCCATCAACAGGCCCTCTCGGTACAGAAATGAGGCGTCCCGGCAGACTTCCTTTTTGCGATTGACGATGGTAACCTCTCGGCCCAGCTGCCCCAACTGGAGGGCCAGTTCACAACCCACCAGACCACCGCCGGCAATGACAACTCTCTGTCCTACCTGCTGGGGGGCGCGAATGGCGTCCAGAGCCATGACCACCGGGGAATTGCTGTTGGATAGAAAGTCGGGAGTATTCGCTTTGGCCCCCATAGCGGCTATGATTACATCGGGGGCAATGGCCTCCGCTAATTCAGGGGTAGCAGAGGTATTTAACAGGACTTGTGCGCCGCTTTTGCCCAGTCGACGGATCATGACATGCATGAATTGATCGACCTTTTTCTTAAAAGGTACATATTTGGCATGACGGAGCGCGCCGCCCAGAGCCCCCTCCTTTTCGCATAGGATAACTTGGTGCCCTCGCTCGGCCAGCACGGTAGCTGCCTCCATGCCTGCGGGGCCGCCTCCGATGACCAGTACCCGTTTGGGGAAGGCTGTTTTTGTCACCCGGCTGGCAGGGACCTCTTTGTAGGCAGTGGGGTTGACAGGACAGCGGCGGATACGGGATGGGTACTTGACATAGGGAACGAAAGATTCGCTGATACAGGCCATACACCGCAGGCAGGGATACACGTCCTCCACCCGGCCGGCTTTCAGCTTGTTGGGGAGGTCGGGGTCGGCCAGCAGGGGGCGGGCCAGCGCCACCATGTCCGCCCGGCCGGTGGCTAGGATTTCCTCCATCAGGTCGGGGTTTCCTAGGGCACCCACTGTGACTACCGGAGTGTGCTTCATGGCTTTTTTCACTGCCTCAGCTAGATACACATTGCAGCCTTCGGGGAGGAAGCCGTTGGGGATCATATGCTGGTTGGTGGAAGGGACATGGAAGGTGCCGGAAGTAACGTGAATCAGATCCACCTTACCGTCCAGCAGCTTGGCAAACTCCACCTGGTCTTCCAATGTCAGCCCGCCCTCCACGATCTCGGTTCCGCTCATCCGGATTTCAATTGGAAAGTCCGGGCCACATTTTTTTCGGATACTCTCGATCACCTCCATGGTGATCCGAGCCCGGTTCTCCAAACTGCCGCCGTACTTGTCGGTGCGCCGGTTATTCAAGGGGGAGAGAAACTGGTGCAGCAGCCAGCCGTGGCCCGCATGGACCATGACCATATCCACACCGCCCAGCTTGGCCATCTCGGCAGCGTTGCCGAAGCACTCCACAACGTAGTCGATGACCTCCTGGGTCATGGCCACATAGTCCTTGCCCAGATGGCCTGGGCCGTCGCTGGGCCCCCAAATGGGGCCGTCATAATACTCCGGATTAGAGCGGGTGCCGGGATGGATCAGTTCCACGGCGGAGAAAGCGTTGTATTTCTTGATGGCGTCAGTGGCCGCGTGAAGATAGGGCAACACTTCCGGATCATCCAAAGGAATGCACAGTTTGTGGGAGATGCCGGTCTTCAAGTCGATGCGGCACTCTCCCATATTGACGATGGCGGCGCCACCTCGGGCTTTTCCCTCAAAGATAGCAATATTTTCGGGGGTGAGGTAGCCGTCCTGAGTCAGATTGGAGATATTGACGGGGGCGGCCTCGATCCGATTTTTCAGGGTGTAAGGCCCAACTTTGATGGGGCTGAACAAGTGAGGATATGGTTTCATGTCATACTCCCTTCGATGCATTTGAACGGAAACGGGTCGGCCCAATTCCGGCCCGTTCAGAACTGACCGACCTTTAGTTAGCGGCGGATTTTTTCTGGGTCAGTAGGCTGACCACAAGAAACGCGATCAGCGCCGGGATCAGAGAAGTAAAGCTGATGTAGGGGATGGGCACGCCCAGGTTGGACAACACGATCATAGCCATGCCGCAAACCGCGCTGGCGATGGCACCTTCTTTGGTAGCCTTTTTCCAAAGAATGCCGCCCAGCACCATTACCAAGGAGCCGGCGTTCATCAGGGAGTAGGTGGAGGACAGCAGAGACAGGATGCTGGAGGAGGAGACGGCCAGAGCAAGCGCAATGACGCCGGCCGCTGCAGTGACCAGCATGGAGGCGCGGCTGAGGCTTTTTTGACTGGCATCAGGACGCAGAGTTTTATAATAAATGTCGTTGACGGTATTGGCTGTTACGTTCAGCAGGCCGCCGGAAACCGTAGACATAACAGCAGAGAGCACAGTGGCGACCATCAGTCCGGCGATGACCGGATGCATATTCAGCACCACATCAAAGAAAATGGCAAGAGAGGGAGCATCGGGGTATTCAGCGCGGCCATACATACCGATAATAACGGGCAGGATCACAAAGGGGATCAGCGCTACGGCGGCAATCAGAGGAGCGAGGAAGGCGACTTTCTCGTTTTTGCAGGAGGCATTGCGCTGATAAGCGGCGCCGGAGATCAGACCGTTCAAAGCGGTAGGTACCAGCAGCATCACCAGGGTCTCGGTATCAAAGGGAACAGGAGCAAAATAGGATTCAGGAAGCATGGCGGAGATGGTATCGAAGCCCCCGTTCATGGCGATAACGACTACACAGAAGATGGTGCCGAAGAAGATCAGGGACGTCTGGACAGAGTCGGTGATCAGGACACCCCACATACCGGATACCGCACAATAGACCAGAACCACCACAGCCACGACCACGGCCCCCAGAGTGGGGTTCAGCCCCAGGGCTGCGAACAGGGAGGAACCGGCCATGACCTGAGCGGCCATAATGCCCAGACCGGCGCAGATATTCAGGACAGCCATGACCACCGAGGCTACTTTACTCTGGTACCGATCCCGAATCAGATCGGGAATAGTAATGTACCCGCGCTTATACAACAGGCGGGACATGACGCAGCCGAACAAGATGTAGGACAGTACTGCGCCCAGACCGTACCACATTCCGCCGATGCCATAGTCGGCACCGTACTGCGCGCCGCCCACGATGATACCGTTGCCAACGTGGGAGCCAATGTAAGTACAAACCATAACGAACAGACCGCCATTGCGCCCGGCGGTCAGGAAGTTGCTCATAGATTCGGTGGCTGCTTTTTTGCGGCTTCCATAGACGCCGATTCCGATCATGGCCGCAATATAGATGATGACGATCAAAATAATAATACCCATAATTACCTCCTAATTCTCACACTCGAAGTTTACTTTTTGCCAAAGCAACAGGTGTGGCTTCTCCCTCCTCTCAGTCCTGAACTTTTGCAGATTCATCGCACACTACAGTATATTTTGTATAGTATTTCAGCTTTTCTTCATCAATCTCCGCGCCGAAACCAGGACCGTCAGGCACGATGAACTTTCCATCCCGAATCCGGTTGGAGTTGACATCAATGTCTTCAATTTCCAGCGGACCGCTGGCTTCGCAGGCGAAGGGCAGGTCTTTCAAAGTGGCCGCGAACTGCATCGAGGCAAATGTGCTGATGCCCAACTCTACTGAAGACATGACCACACAGGGAATGTTGTACAATTCTGCTAGATCTCGAGTGATACGGGCTTTTGTGATGCCGCCGGGCCGGTCGGTTTTCAGAGTAAACAGACTGACGGCATTGCGCTCCATCAATTCTTTCACATCATAAATGCTGGACATGGATTCATGAGGCATCACCGGGATGTGGGTGGAGGCATTGACCAGAGCCAGCCCGTCCAGGTCGGTCCAGGCAACAGGCTGTTCGTAAATTTCCACATCGTATTCCTCCAGAACGGGGATCATTTTCAATGCCTCTTTTACGCTGTAGGCCTGGTTAGGGTCTACCCGAAGCTTGATGTCATCGCCGATAGCCTCCCGGATCGTGCGTACCAATTCCATGTCCTGCTTCAGGCTGCCTACCCCCAACTTGATACGGATAGTACGGTAGCCCTGGTCAATCCAGTCCAGACAGGCAGACTTCATGTTCTCTGGAGTGTCGATGGTAACGATGGCCTGAAGTGGGATTTCCTGGCGAACCAGGCCGCCCATGAAATTGTAGGCGGGCATACCGGTTTTCTTGCCCATAATGTCATACAGAGCCATATCAATGGCCCCCTTGGCCTGAGCGGCATAGGGAGTAGCCCGATCCATGGTACGCCAGATTGCTTCTACTTGGAATGGGTCCAGTCCAATTACAGCGGGTGCCACATAGTCTTGGAGAATATCCATGATTGGTTTTTGACCGAGCTGAGAAAGTCGGGCAAAGGGAGCCGATTCTCCGTAGCCTACGATACCCTCGTCAGTATGGACTTTTACCACCACGAACCGACAAATCCGCCATTTCCCCAGGGCAATTTCGCCAACGTTCTCCTGGTTGCTTTTTTTGAATGGGACATCTACAGCCATACTTTCTACTTTTGTGATCTTCATACGCACCCCTCACATTCTAATTAAGTAGTGAATTAAATTATAAAGCTATTTAAACAAAATAGCGAGACAATAAAATAAACAAAAAAGACGAGAAGAATAGGGGAATCTTAGTTAAATGTGGTTAGCTACTTCAAATGCATCCCAAACAGCATACATAATGTTGGAGACTTTCCGGGCATCCCCCAGCAGATACAGCTCAGGGACCTGACCCAAGAGCTCACGATAGAGGCCTTGTTCAGATTGAAAGCCAACAGCCAAAATAACCGTATCGCAGACCACAGAGAGTCGGTCCCCTGGGATAGACAGTTCCAGATGCCCGTCATGATAGCGTATGGCACGGGAGGAGGTCAGGATGTTCACATGGTGGAAGGGGAGCAGGCGTTCCAACATCTCGCTGTTAGCATGACATAAGGGGCGATTGACGGACATCAGGCGGTCTAATGTTTCAACGATCGTTACCTGCCGACCAAGCTGGGCCAGCCAAAGGGCTGTCTCACAGCCTACCAGACCGCCGCCGATTACCACAGCCTTTTGGCCGCACGGGGCTTTTCCAAGCAGAATATCAGTGGCGGTGAAGACTGGGGCACCATCCCCAAGGGAAAATGTTTTTGGCGTGGAACCGGTAGCTACAATTACCGCATCATAGTTTCCGGACAGGACTTCTTCCCGACTCACCGGACTGTTCAGGTGAACTGAAACATTCAGGCGATCCATTTCCTGTTCGTACCAGCGAATCAAGGCCAAGTCATCCTCCTTAAAGGAGGGGATTCCGGCAGCGGCCAGGTTGCCGCCCAGATGATCTGTGCGCTCATACAGGTGGGGGATGTGACCTCTCTGAGCCAGTACCCGGGCAGCTTCCAAACCTGCCGGACCACCGCCCGCTACCAGTACTTTCTTAGGATGAAGCACAGGGCGGTAATCATTTGCCCGCTCCCGTCCGGCTTGGGGATTGACCGCACAGTTGATCATGGAGTACTCCTGGATGCGGCCCATGCAGCCCTCTTGACAGGAGATACAGGGGCGGATATAGCCCTTTTGGCCGGCGCGCAGCTTATTGACATAGTACGGATCCGCCAGCAGTGGACGTCCCAAGCTGATCAGATCGCATACACCGTCCTGAAGAGCGCCTACAGCTCTGTCTGGATCATCCATTCGTCCTGCGCAGAGAACAGGAACATCTACCACCTCTTTCATCATTTTAGCATAGGGCATATACAGTCCTTTTTTTTGATACATGGGCGGGTGGCTCCACCACCAGGAGTCATAGGAACCCACATCCACATCCAGGGCATCGTAGCCGTAGGACACCAGCAGTTTGGCAGCCTCCACACCCTCATCCAAATCGCGGCCCTGCTCCACAAATTGTTCTCCGGGCAGAGCCCCTTCCCGAAGCGCCTTGATAAAGCTTTTTGGGCTATAGCGCAGCACAACAGGAAAATCCTTGCCGCAACGAAATTTGATTTCCTCCACCACCTCCCGGGCAAAACGAAGCCGGTTTTCCAAGCAGCCGCCATACTGGTCGGTGCGATGGTTGAACAAAGAAATAGCAAATTGGTCCAGCAAATATCCTTCATGGACGGCATGAATTTCCACGCCGTCGAAGCCGGCCCGGCGGGCGTGATAAGCTCCTTCCCCGAACTGACGAACGATCGTTTGAATCTCATCCACCGTCAGAGCCCGACAGGTCTTGTCCAGCCATCGGTGCTGGATTGGGGAGGGGGCCACCGGAGGGAACTCTCCCAGATTGGTGGGAATCGTCACCCGCCCAAAGCCGCCGGACATTTGGAGGAAGATTTTGGCATCGTAAGCATGGATCCGTTCAGTCATTTCCCGGGCGGTGCGGACAAACTGTATGGGGTTGTAGGTAGGACTGGGACAGTTTGGCATCCCATGCTCTTCCACCTGATTATCGACAAATGTGACGCCGGTAATAATCAGGCCCGTGCCACCGCGGGCTCGGGCAGTATAGTAGTCAATCCCCCTCTGATTGATACCTCCCTGGTCATCACCCAGCCCCAGCGGACCCATAGGCGCCATGGCAAATCGATTTTTTACTGTTATCGATCCGATGGAGCATGGAGAGAACAAAATTTCGTAATCCTCCATATAGATGGTCTCCTTTCTTGTCTATGAAAAAACAATAACATGTAAATATTTACATGTCAATTGTTATATATCTAAAAGAAAACTTTCTATTTTTGTAAAAAATAGACAAATGATTTATAGAGAAAAATGTGATATATTAGAAAATATTAATATAAAAGGAGCTGTATATGCGAACATTAAAATATGCGATTTTAGGACTGCTGATGCAGTGTCCCATGACTGGGTATGACATCTCCAAAGCGTTTGGAGACGGGCTGGGATGCTTCTGGAGCGCCAAGCACAGTCAGATATACCCGGAGTTGAAGCGCCTGGCGGAGGAGAGGCTGATCCGGTACAGTACCGTGATTCAGGGAGAACACCTGGAGAAGAAGCTGTATGAAATTACACCCGCAGGGCGGGAAGATTTTCTGCAGTGGCTGGATCAGGATCCCCCTCTTGACCCTACGCCCAAAGATGTATTTCGTCTGCGCTCATATTACTGCCAGTGGCTGCCGGAGGAAAACTACAGGGAGCTGATTGAAAAGCAGATCGAAAAGAGGTTTGTTAAATTGTCCTTTTTGTCCGGCTTATTGGACAAAAATTATGGTGGAATTGATCCGGCTACCCTTAATGGAGCCGCACGAGGTGACTATTTGGTACTTTTGGGAGCTGTTATGAGAGAAGAGACTTACATGAATTGGTTGAAACGTTGCCGGGAACTTGTAACCACTTGGTCAACTCAAAAATAAGTAGAACAAAGGAAACAAATAGACGCAGAATATGAGGCGGAAGATTATTTTTATTACGGTATTGTAATTATTCTGTTACAGCAGAAATCGGTTGGAATAAGCTATTTGAAAAAAGAATGCCAACAAAAACACGGTATAATTAGGGAGAATTTTTGAATCTCCGTTCCAGTTCTATGCGAGAACCGATGCCAGAATGGGACCTAAAAACGACAAACAGGGGATCAATATTTGGTACCGATATTCTGTCTAAGCCCATGAAAAAACTACATTTCTTCATTTTGTGTATCACTGTGTTTTTCGTCCTGGGGCTATGGCATTCAAGAGGT
>CALWVX010000235.1 GCA_944385065.1 uncultured Oscillospiraceae bacterium
AATCACACGACAAACTATCAGCTCAACCAATGGGAGGCCACCGATCAGGTGCTGCGCACCGACTTCAACGAGGACAACGTCAAGATTGACGCCGCGCTGAAAAACTTGAATGATCGAATAACCGCTTTGGAACAGGCCACAATAAGAAGTGGGAATTGCAAATTGATAATGTCTACTTATCAAGGAAACGGGCGATATGGGGAAAGCAACCCTACAACCGTGGTATTTTCAAACGGAGAGCCCGATCTGATTCTGATTATGGATACCAGAGGTAGTTCCATGATGATTCACAGGGGGAGTATTTCTGCAAGTTCAGGGGGAGGCGCGGTATTTGTGGATTGGGAACCAGACGGCGTGTCCTGGTATTCCAGCGTAAACGCTGGGGACCAGATGAACAACAGCGGGACTTATCAGGTGTTTCTGTTCTATTCTCTGATCTAATTTGAAAAGGATGCCCCCCGGGCGGAAATCCACCCGGGGGGCATATTCTGTTTGGACTAGCCGGAACAATCAGTAGCTAACAGTGAACGGATCAGAGGTCAGCGTCACACCGTCAATCTCCACGATGACGCGGCAGGTCCCGGCAGGAGTCGGAGCCTCACCAGCGCCAGTCAGGACAAAGCGGTGGCCGCCCTGAGCCGCATCGTACTTATCAGACGCCACATCAGTGTAGGTGCGGACATCCTCGTAGCCCTTGTCACCGGTCCATGCCTGCAGGATGATGCTGTCGGCATCGTCGATGTCCAAGCTCGTAGTGCTGCCATTGGAGATGTAGACATTGACGTTCTTGCCGCCGTCGTTGACAAACTCGATGGCGTAATCGTCATCAACGCTCTCGCCGCCATTGGTGGTGACCTTCTTGGGATCGTCGCAGTTCAGCACGATCCACTCAGCGGTACCCTTGTCGTTCAGAGCAGCGGCCACATAGCCCTTGAAGGTATTAGCGCGGCTACCCAGAGCCTCCAGGGCGTCCTCCAGATTGTCGTACTCGTTCCAGACGACCTGAGGCTTCTGGCCGCCGGTGTAGGTCTCAGTCTCAACGACCACTACAGTGCCCTCGCGGTCCAGAGTCAGACCGGCGTCGCGCTCCTTGGCGGCATTGTACAGGGTGTGCATGTCGTTGTAGATGTCGAAGTCGGCGGCGTTCTTGCTGCCCCACTCCAGGAGGTACACATCGTAGTCATCGGGATCGGTATCGGCACCGAAGTTTTCATTGTCATACACGCGATTTGCATTGCCGGCACCGTCAGAAGTGATCCGCTCGGCATCGATGACATAGCCGTCGGTGTCATACTCGAACTCCACCAGGCCGTTCACGGCGCGGGTGGTGGTGTCGCTCATCCAGCTCTGAATATCCTTGCGCAGAGCATTGAAATCGCTGACATCAGACAGACGGATGGTCAGGGTCTCGATCTTGCCGTCCACCACAGCCTGGAAGCTCCAATAGTGGTAGTTGCTGCTGGACTCATAGCTCTCGTCCTCGGCGTCGCCCAGGATGTAGCCGTAGTTCTTGGTGGAGGAGGTGTCCTCGCCCACCACAATGGCAGCAATGATGTAGCGGTTGCTGTCATACACGGCGAACACGCTGGCATCATACTGACTACCGGCAGTCCAGCTACCAGTCAGACCGTTGTCTTTCGCAGACAGAACATCAATGTCCACGTCCTGGACCCCGGTGTACACACCGTTGATCTTGGAAATGGCTTTCTGGGTACCGGAGGTCACCTTGTCGGCCTCCACGGTGATATAGACGGACTCGTCATCGCCGTAGGCGCGGGTGGAACCCTTTCCGCCGTCGTAACCCACATCACCGGTCAGGCGGACCGTGTAGCTGTTGATCATGCCGTTGCTGGCATACACGGTGTTCAGCCAGTTGTCGGCGGGAGTCAGAGTGTAAACAGTCTCACCATTCCGGTTGGTATCGGTTGTGTAAGTGAACCACTTGTTGTACTCAGACTTCTCGTAAGCGGTATCAGAGGAGTCATTGAAATTATAGTAATAGTTGGCACCAGCAGTCTTGTTATAATCTTCAATGTTCTCCTGAGTGTCGCGCACGTCCACGGTGATGCTGTCCATGGTGCCGTCAGTGAAGATGGCGTTGGCGTAGGCATAGCTGATAGAGGTGGCGCTGCCGGAGAAGTTATAACCGGTGATGAACACATACTTGTCAGAGCCGGTAACCTGCTCATTGCCGATCAGGTAGCCGTACTGATCCAGGTACAGATTGTAGGTGTACTCGGACAGGGACTCGCTGCCGTAATCGCCCAGCTCATCCAGGCCGCTGTTGGAGAGCTTGCCGGTGAGCGCGTAGTCATACTGGGTGCCGTCGCTGACCACATACTTCTCTACGGAGTACTTGGTCAGGGTGACGTCCTCAATGGTCTCAGGCTCCAGAACCTCAACGATGTTGTAGTTCCGACCGTCCCAGGCCACCTGCACCATGATCATGTCGCCGTCCTGATAAGCGTCGATGCCGGGAACCTCCTCCAGGGAGACCTTAGTGTCGTCATCCTTGGGATCGGGAGCCCAGATGTCAACCGCCAGCTCTTCGTCTTCCTCGTCAAAGTCATCGGTAGCCTTGGCCAGGAAGGTGTTGATGGAGGTGATGGTGACCTGCTTCTCGTTCCGGTCGAAGAACACCTGAGTCAGCACGCCGTTTCCGGTGGTGGTATAGTCGCGGGTGTTGGAGCGGATCATGTTGTCGGCGGAGATCACATCGTTGCTCTCCTTGCCGTCCACATAATAGTCCACATAGTTGTCCTCAATCACAGAGCGACCCAGCAGGTCATAGAGAGTCTTGCCGTCAATGGCGACGGTGTACTCATCCACGATCAGCTCTTCCTTCAT
>CALWVX010000236.1 GCA_944385065.1 uncultured Oscillospiraceae bacterium
CACAGGCCGAACAGTTCGGTGACGCCCCGGCGCTCCAGGTAGTCTACCAGCAGGTCGGATACCAGTTTCTTGCTCATGTAGATTTCCTCCTCGATGTAATTATGTGGATGCGATTTGCGCTTAACTCCTGATTGGGGCGCGCCCTGCCGGGTCTGTCCTCCCTCTTCTCTATATCAAGGACCCGGCAGGAGGCGCGCTCCCGTGCCCCTGCTGCCTTTGGAAAATCTTATTTGTTCTTCTCGGCAGCGATTTCGTTGAGTTTGTCGGCAATTGCCCCATAGCCGGAGTAGAAGCTACACAGCAGGGGGGTCTTGACGTCCTTCAGGTCGGGCAGCAGGGCACGCATGGACACCTGGGCCATCACGATGGCGTCATAGCCCATCTTGTCCAGTTCCCGGATACTCTCCATCAGAATGCGGTTGTGCTCCTCCGGATGGCCGGCCTGGAGCGCGTCCCAGGCGGGATTCTGGAGGTACTGGGTGCACTCCATCTTCTTGCCCTGCTCGGCGCCCACCTTCTCAATGAGCCGCTGGCTGGGACCCAGAGTGGTCTCCAGCGTGGCGATCAGAGCGATCTTGGTGCCGAGACGCACCGCCTCCTGGGCCATGGGCAGGTCGATCTTCATCACGGGGACGTGGACCTCCTTGGCGTAAATGTCAGCCACCTCGCCCACGGTGGAGCAGGAGTTGACAATCAGATCCGCGCCGGAGATCTCAGCGGCCTTGGCGTAGAGCGTCATCCGGTCGATCACCGCCTGGGTGGGACCGCCGGCCGCTCTTACGTCGGTGAGCAGAGTGCTGTCGGTGATGAACTCCACCCGGACGCCGGGGACCCGCTCCTTCAAAAAGGCGATGGTGTCGTCCCGCTTGGCGAAGCTAGTCTGCAAAATACAAACATGGGGCGCTTTCATAAGCAAAAACCTCCTTCAAAGGCAGTCAAATCCAAGTTTTATCCCTTCCGGGCCACCAGGGCCTTGGCCTTCTCCACGATGGACTCCACGTCCATGCCGTGGTCCCGATAGAGCAGTTCCGGGTCGCCCGACTCGCCGAACTTATCCTGGATCCCGATGCGCTGCATGGGGACAGGGCAGTTCTCCACAATCACTTCGGCCACAGCGGAGCCCAGACCGCCGAAGATGGTGTGGTCCTCGATGGTCATGACCGCGCCGGTCTCCCGGGCGGCTTTAATCACCGCCTCGTTATCCAGGGGTTTGATGGTGGCCATGTCCAGCACCCGAACCTTGATGCCCTGCTCGTTCAGAATGGCGGCGGCATCCAGGGCCTTTTTCAACAGGATGCCGGAGACGATCATGGTCATATCCGTGCCGTAGTCGGCCACGGTATTGGCCTTGCCCCAGACAAACTGGTAGGTCTCCGGGTCATATACGTCGGGCACCGGATTGCGGTGCAGGCGCACATACAGCGGGCCGGTGAAATCCACCGCCGCGTGGGCCAGAATCTTGGCGGACACCGCGTCAGCGGGCTGCACCACCGTCATATTGGGGAAGGCCCGCATGATGGCCACGTCCTCAATGGCCGCGTGGGTGGCGCCGTCGCCTCCCACCTGCAGGCCGGCGTGGGTGCCGATGATGGTCACATTCAGGTTGGGGTAGCATACAAAGGTCCGCACCTGCTCGCAGGCCCGCATGGAGGCAAACACCGCGAAGGTGGCCAGAAATACTTTGTTGCCGCAGGCGGCCAGGCCGGCCGCGCCGCCCACCAGGTTCTGCTCGGCAATGCCGAAGGAAAACTCCCGCTCCGGGAAGTATTTGCCGAATTTCTCCAGCCCGCAGGTCTTGGTGTCCGCGTTGCACACCACAAAGTTGGGGTTGGTCTTGGCAATCTCAATGATCTCGTGGCCGAAGGCCATCCGGGTAGCCAGTGTCTTTCCCATCACACTACGCCTCCTACGTCAATTTCCGCGATGGCCTTGACCATCTGCTCGTCGTCCGGCGCCTGACCGTGCCAGATGCAGTCATCCTCCATGAAGGAGACGCCCTTGCCCTTGACGGTGCGCATCAGAATCACGGTGGGATGGCGCATGGTTTTGGCGGTGTGCAGGGCGGTGAGCACATCCTTCATATTGTGGCCGTTGACCTCCACCACCCGCCAGCCGAAGGCGCGCCACTTGTCGGCAATGGGCTCCACCGTCATAATTTCGTTGGTCCAGCCGTTGATCTGGACTCCGTTGCAGTCCACAATAGCCACCAGATTCTTCAAATTGTGGTGGTTGGCGGCCATAGCGGCCTCCCAGACCATACCTTCCTGGATTTCGCCGTCGCCCAGCATGACGTAAGTCATGTAGTCCTGGTGGTGAAGCTTGCCCGACAGGGCCATGCCCACGCCCACCGACAGGCCGTTGCCCAGAGAACCAGCTGTCATATCAATGCCCGGCACCTTATTCATATCCGGGTGTCCCTGAAGAATGGAGTGATACTGGCGCAGGGTATTGAGAATGGCCGGATCAAAATATCCCCGGCGGGCCAGAGCCGCGTACAGCACCGGGCAGGAGTGCCCTTTGGAGAGGATAAACCGGTCCCGGTCCGGCCACCGGGGATTCTGGGGATCAATGTTCAGTACGTGGAAATAAAGGGCGGTGACCATTTCCACGGCGGACAGGGAACCGCCCGGGTGGCCAGCCTTGGCCGCGTGGATCATGGAGATGATGTCCCGGCGGATCTGCACCGCTTGCTCCTCCAGGCGCTCCACATCCTGCTGAGTAAAATAGTTGTGGTTCACCAAAACTCAGTCCTTTCTCGGGGCGCTCCCGGCGCCCTCCTTTTGGATGGTCCCAGCATACCGCCGAATGATTCAAAAGTCCAATCCCGATTTGTGAACGCTGTTATCACAAAAAATGATAGCTTCCCGGACACACAACAGCGGACATGGGCAAAAACTCGCCGTTGTCGGGGGATGCTCCGGATCCCTTCCGGAATAGCTCAGGCAAAACGCACAATAATTTACATAATTTTTAGTAATTATGCCCGGATTCCTGAAAAGTCTATCGTTTGGTTCTTTGAATTTCCTGGTAGCCAAACGGAGGGCGATGCTACCAGAATGCTACCAAAAAAGTGCCTCAAAGCCCTGGGGCACAAGGGATTCAAAATTGGAAGTTCCTGGCATGGATACCAGAATGCTACCAGCGGCACTTTTCGTCGGGAAAAGTGCCGCTTTTTCGCGCTCTCTCCCTCCTTTTCACAAGCTTTTTCTCCCTGCAAGAGGTGTGACACA
>CALWVX010000237.1 GCA_944385065.1 uncultured Oscillospiraceae bacterium
ACTCTCAACTCTCAACTCTCTCCTCCCCCTCCGGCGGTTTGTTACACCTTTGTTACATTTGGGGTCGGGCCGTTGACTTTCCAAAATCCCTTTGATAGAATGACGCCAGAGGTTGAGGAGTCTCTTTGTCCCCTCAGTCCTGGGTCCTCTCCCTGCCGGGCGGTGCTGGAAGCGTCCATGCAAGGGGAGTGACACAGAGCTGGCCCGGGAAAAGAGGGCCGAACACCTCTGGATATGGGAGAAAATCCCGGCAAATGCTCCCGAAATCGGGAGCAAATCTAAAAAGGAGGAATTCCAATGAGAAACCTGAAGCGGGCTCTCAGCCTGGCTCTGGCCACCGTCATGACCCTGGGTCTGATGGTCGTCGGCACCGGCGCTGCGGCTGCGGGCTACGACGATGTGTCTTCCGAAGACAACGTGGAAGCCATCGAGGTTCTCCAGACCGTGGGCATCATGACCGGCGACGAGAACGGGAACTTCAACCCGGACGCCAACGTCACCCGCAACGAGATGGCGGTCATCATGTCCCAGCTCCTGAACCTGAACTACGACTACTATCGCGGAACCAACCCCTTCACCGACGTGCCCTCCTGGGCCGCCCCCTATGTGGCCGCCTGCGCGGCTGAGGGCGTGGTCGCCGGTATCGGCGACAACCTGTACGGCGGCGACAACAACGTGACCGCCGCTCAGGCCGCCCTGATGATCCTGAAGGCTCTGGGCTACTTCCAGTACCAGGCCGACTTTGACAACGACTGGCAGGTTGCCACCATCCGGCAGGCCAGCTACATCCGCCTGTTCGACGGCATCAGCGCCAACGCCGAGCAGGCCCTGACCCGGAACCAGATCGCTCAGCTGGTGCTGAACGGCCTGAAGTCCAGCATGGTCACCTTCACCGGCGAGGTGGGCATCACCGTCAACGGCGTGGAGCTCAACCACCGCACCGAGTACACCGCCCGCACCAGCGCCGACGCTCAGTATGACGCCATCGTGGGCGGCACCACCGACATCGCTCCTCAGGGCCAGTACATCATCCAGCTGGGCGAGGAGCTGTATGACGGCGATCTGCGTCTGCAGTACACCACCGACGACTTCGGCCGCCCCGCCCGCTACTGGGAGTATGACGGCGAGGAGATCGGCACCTACATCCGCAACGATCTGCTGCGCCAGGAGTACACCGAGGAGGTCACCGGCCGCACTCTGTACGACCTGCTGGGCAAGTCCACCATTGAGGACTATGACTTCTTCATCTATGTGGACGGCGAGGAGGACGAGCAGTACCTGGAGGACGCCTACTTCACCGAGGGCAACCTGGTCCGCTCCAACACCAACGCCGTGGGCGAGACCGGCAACGGCGTGCTGACCCAGGTGTTCGTGGACACCTCCGACAAGGACGTCTACATCACCGTCATCAACACCTATGTGGCCAAGACCGGCGACTACGATGACAAGAAGGACGAGATCGACCTGGAGGTCTACTCCATCGAGGACAAGAACACCAGCTCCAGAGCCGCCAACTATGTGAAGAACACCGACGACAAGGATGACAGCAACAACAAGCTGGATCCCTACACCTCTGACTTCACCGTGGCCGGCGACGACTTCGCCATCGCCGACTATGTGGACGGCGACGTGGTCCTGGTGACCGTGGCCAACGGCGAGATCCAGACTCTGGCCGATCCCGAGGTCATCTCCGACGCCACTGTGGACGCCTTCAAGCTTCACAGCTATGTGGAGACCGAGGGCACTCAGTACGACTACGCCGACTCCATCACCTACGATCCCGAGGTGCTGGATCAGTACAGCAACAACAACCTGAAGGACATCACCTACAACCTGATTCTGGATCCCTATGGCTATCTGATCGGCATCGAGCGCAATGAGGATCCCGACCAGTACCTGTTCCTGGTGGGCATGAACACCAGCGCCAGCAACTTCTCCGGCACCACCGCTGACGCCAACGTCATCTTCATGGACGGCACCATGGATACCATCGAGATCAACACCCGCCGCAGCGAGGACGCCGCCGGCAATGATCTGATCGACATGGCCAGCGCCACCATGAACACCTGGTGCACCTACACCGTCAACAGCAGCGGCGTGTACACCCTGACTCAGGTGGGCGCGACCCTCGGCAGCAACGATGCGGCCCAGGCTCACGATGATGGTTCTACTCGCACCCAGATCGACAAGTCCCACATCTCTCTGGATGGCTCCGGCAGCATCAACCGTATTTACGGCAACGATGAGTCCGTCTATCTGGTGGCCGAGACCGATCTGATCGACTCCAACACCGAATATGATTACTATGTCGGCAGTACCAACCAGGGTACCGATGACGCCGCCATCATCGACGACGTGGCCTCTGTGGTCACCGGCGTGGAGAATACCGACATCGAGGTCTTTGATAAGACCGACGTGGAGGCTCTGTACACCAGCAAGCCCGCCGCTCCTGGCGACATTCAGGTTGCCACCGAGAACAACAGCACCACCAAGACCTATGCCAACGTCTCCCACGGCGTGTACGCCCTGTATGACGACGAGGCCTATGTGATTGCCGCCGTCGTGGTGGGCGAGGATGCCGGTTCCACCAGCAACTTCGTGTACGTTACCAGCTCCGACGCCAACCGCGAGCGGTACAGCAGCGCCGACGATGAGTACACCTGGACCCGCGAGGTGGTGCTGAACGGCGAGGAGACCGAGATCTCCTATGTGGGCGACTCCCTGGAGGAGATCGGCAAGGCTGACATGGATCAGGGCTACTGGTACTATGTCCGCTACTACGCTGACGGCACCGTGAAGGATGCCAAGCGGGTTGCTGACGGCGACAACCGCTATGACGTGGAGACCAGCATCCAGGATGCCGTGACCGAGGTCGAGGCCGACAGCGAGCACGTGCTGCTGAACAACGCCAAGGAGTCCGGCCTGACCTTCGCGAACGGCACTCTGTACTCTGACGTGGATCGCAGCAAGGGCATCTGGATCAGTCCCGACGTGAAGGTGGTCCGCATTCAGACCGTGGACGGCAAGGACTTCGACGAGATCGAGTACTATGAGGGCCGCGACGGTCTGGAGGACGCTCTGGATGACCTGAACGTGAGCAAGACTGACGACATCTATGTCAGCGCCATTGTTGAGGACGGCGCCGCCATGGTGGTTGTGCTGAACAACACCAACGACGAGCTGACCGACGAGGGCGACCAGAATGTTGACGAGGACATCATGGTTGACCTGAGCGACCGCGACGATGTGGTGGTCACCTACATTGGTGAGGACCCCGGTCTGGACGCCATCCTGGATGCCATCGAGGCCGAGATCGAGAGCACCACTGATTATGTGGTCACCGGGGTCGAGGAGCGTCCTGCCGATACTTGGACCTTCACCGCTGAGAGCGGCAACCGGACCCGGACTTATGTGTTCACCGACAGCGCTGCCAATGCGTATCGTGTTGCCAAGGTGAATTGGGATTTCAGCCACACCAACGATAATTGGGACTTCGAGGGACCTGATTATGTGCCCTATGCTGGCGGCGATGTCACCGGTACTCTGTCCCACATCTCTGCGCCTCCCGCGAAGAGCTATACGATTGATACGGTGAGCGTAACTGGTGCTGCGAGTGCGACTGTTAAGACTGCTGCCACTTTCGACGGAAGCGAACTGTCTGAGGACATTGAGTTTACCATCGGGGCTTGCTCTGCTGATGAGATCACTGTGACTCTGAAGACCGTTAAGGAAAGCGCCTAAAACGG
>CALWVX010000238.1 GCA_944385065.1 uncultured Oscillospiraceae bacterium
TGCGCGGCTGAGGGCGTGGTCGCCGGTATCGGCGACAACCTGTACGGCGGCGACAACAACGTGACCGCCGCTCAGGCATCTCTGATGATCCTGAAGGCTCTGGGTTACTTCCAGTACCAGGCTGACTTCGGCGGTGACTGGCAGATTTCCACCATCCGCCAGGCCAGCTACATCAACCTGTTCAGCGGCGTGGACGCCAATGCCGAGCAGGCCCTGACCCGGAACCAGGTGGCTCAGCTGGTGCTGAACGGCCTGAAGGCCGACATGGTGTACTTCACCGGCGACGTGGGCATCACTGTCAACGGCGTGGTCATCGGCCACAAGAGCGAGTACACCTCCCGCACCAGCGCCGACAAGAAGTACAACTCCATGATCGGCGGCGCCACCGACATCGCCGAGAACGACCAGTATCTGATCCAGCTGGGCGAGGAGCTGTATGACGGCGATCTGCGCCTGCGCGGATCCACCGACGACTTCGGCCGTCCCGCCACCACCTGGCGCTATGACGGCCGGGACATCGGCACCTACACCGACGACGCCGACCTGACCTATACCGCCGGCGTGGAGGCCGGGGAGATCTACTCCGACCTGGGCCTGAGCCAGAACGTCATCGCTGAGGACGTGACCGTGTATGTGGACGGCGACGAGGCTGCTTCCACCGCGATCCGCCGCAACAGCGACACCAAGCTGCCCGACTCTGGCAACGGCGTGCTGACCGAGGTGTGGTATGACGACGACAACAACACCATTCTGGTCACCCACGTCAACACCTATGTGGGCACCATTGTGAAGTCCGTGGAGGCCAAGGACGACAATGCCGCCTACGTGGTGGTGGCCCCCGAGAACAACGCTCCCAAGGGCTTCAGCGGCAATGAGGAGTTCGAGACCAAGGCTCAGTTCGACGACGACCAGTACGTCCTGTACACCTACTCCCAGAGCGCCGGTGAGATCGAGTCCGTGATCGCCGCCGAGGACGCCTCCGGCCTGGTCTCCCGCTCTGAGAACTCCAGCACCAATGACACGGACAAGGCCGCTCTGACCATCGACGGCACCCGCTACACCGCCTCCAAGAAGGTGGCCGGTGAGAACCTGGGCGAGATTTCCGTGGACGAGGAGTACATCGTCTATCTGGACAGCTACGGCTACATCATCTATGTGGAGCGCATCGACGAGATCGGCGACTACGCCCTGGTGCTGGCCACCAGCGGCGGCGACTGGGCCAACTCCCACAAGGCTCTGCTGGTCTTCACCGACGGCACCACCTCCGTGGTGAACACCGATAAGGACTACGGTTCTAAGTCCAGTGACGAGATCAAGGCCGGCACCATTGTCACCTACCGCGTGGACTCCGACAAGGAGTACACTCTGCGTCCTGTGGATTCCAGCAAGGCTTCCTATGCTGCTTCCACCGATGATCTGGTGCTGACCAACGATAAGGCCGGCATCAAGGTTAACGACTTTGGTCGGGACGAGGCTGCCACTCAGACTGTGACCGCCAACAGCGCCACCACCTTCGTGGTCCGCGATCCCTCCGACAAGGATCTGGACACCACCAGTGACGATTGGACCGCCTACACCGGCATCAAGAACGCCCCCAGCATCACCACTGACGACCGCGACAGCAGCGGCAAGGTGGAGACTGACGAGCAGGCCGGCGTGTACTACTACTGCCGCACCGGCAAGATGGTCACCGTCATGTTCGTCCTGCCCGCTTCTCAGGTGAAGGTGGAGGACGGCGTTCAGGATACCCTGTTCCTGGCTATTGACTCCGTCTCCAACCTGAAGCACGACTCCAACGGCGACTACTTCGAGTACAACGCCGTGCTCAACGGTGACATCACCACCGTCCGGGTGGCCGACGATGTGACGATCAACGGCAAAGCGATCACTCGCTTCGATGTTGACGGCGACGGCAAGACCGACTCTTACAGCGCCTGTGTGAAGGCTACTCTGAACGGCCTGTACTCCGGCTACTCCACCGACAAGTACGGCATCATCACCGATCTGGAGACCTATGTCGGCTACAACGAGAACAGCGACCGCCTGCAGGCCTTGCAGAACACCGTGGGCGTGGACAAGGTGTCCCGCGAGTACACCGTCATCCTGAACACTCAGCTGGCTGACCTGGATAATAACGGCACCAAGGAACCCGAGTACACCATCACCTGTGATGAGAATGCCGCCTTCTACTATGTGGACGAGGACGGCAACATCACCAAGAGCTCCTACAACGGCGTGGTCATTGACGACGACGACATTGCCTATGCCGTGATCGAGGACTACATGGTCCAGACTCTGGTCATCGAGGAGGTCAAGACCTCTGCCAACACCTACTCCGCCAACGTGGAGGTTAACGGCGCGGCTGACAAGGGCGACAAGGTCACCTTCACCGCTTCTCCCAGCAAGGTGGAGCGCGGCGAGGACATGACCATCACCATCGATCCCAAGGAAGGCGTTACTGTGGACAGCGTCACCGTCAACGGCCGCCGCGTGACTCTGGACGAGAACAACCAGTACGTCATCGAGAACGTCACCCGCAATCCACAGGTCGAGATTGAGACCAGCGGCGAGGTGCCCGTCTATGCTGACGTGTATCTGAGTTTCGCCCAGAACGCCCGCGTTACCATTGACGGCAAGACCTATGCTTCCAACGCCACCTTAAAACTGGTGGAGGGCCGGGAGTATCCCGTCTCTGTTGCCTTCAGCGGCAGCGTGGCAAGTGGTGACCAGAAACTGTTTGAGGGTACCACCGAACTGGAAGCATACAGCGGGACATATTACTTCGTTGCCAACGACGAGGATAAGCTGATTGTGGGTATGCCTCAGGTTAAGGGTATCAGCGTCGTGGACGGCACCGACGGCTATACCCCTGTTACTACTCCCAAGCAGGGACAGATTCTGGCCGCTAATATCACGTTGAGCCACAATGATTTCATTGGGACCTATCCCGCGCCGGAGGATGTCTCCTATGTGTGGAAGGATCACGAGGGAAATCAGCTTGGCACCGGTTCCCGATACACTGTAACTGACAGCAATGTTGGTGATACCATTCGTGTCGAGGTTACCTTCTCCGGTGCGTTCAGCGGTGCTGGCACCCTGACTTGGACTGCCTCTGGCCCGGTCGCATAATTGCCTGACCTTGCTCCAACCCTCACATACCTTTGACACTGCGCAAAAAGCCCCGCTCCCTGATGGGAGCGGGGCTTCCCTATCCCTTTACTTGGTCCCCCAGAGTTCAAACACGCTGCCCGGCTGAAAACTGCCGTCTTCCGCCCCCAGCTCCAGACTTTCCATCTGGGCGTAGGATTCGTCCAGTACCAGGCCGTTGCCCTCATAGCCCCCCGGGAAGTAGAACCCCATGATCCGGGCGTTCCCATCGAAGTAGGGGTGGAAGATCAGCACCGCCTGGGAGACGGGATTGTCCGTGATCTGGGGCGAGGTGCTGCCCAGATGGAGGTAAAACCGGAACTCGTCTCCCGCCGTCAGAACCGGCTTGAGCCGGACGGTGACGACGGCCCACTGGTCCCAGTCCACGTCGGACAGGTTCAGGTAATAAGTGCCGGCGCTCTCATTCAAAATGTCCCGCCGGATCAGCTGCACCCCCGCCTTGGCCGCCAGCGCATCCACCTCGGTCCGGTCGGCCTTCTGGGCCACCGTCTGACTGAGGGCCTCCGCCGCGGACAAATCCGCCTTCTGAGCTGCCAGCGCTTCCCGGGCCGCCGTCTCGGCGGAGATCGCGTCGGCGTTTGCTTTCAAGGCCGCGTCGAGCTTGGCGTTGTCGGCGTTAAATTCGGTGCGCAGCACCTGATCGGTGGCCTCCCATTGGTTGAGCTGATAGTTTGTGGTGTGATTGGTCGCCATAAAATGTTCCTCCTTTTCTGCCGCGGGGAAGGTTCCCCTCTGCTTACGGCGGAACTCCGGCCAAATTTGCATGTTTACATACATTTATTGGAAATTTTGCCCCACCATGCCTTAAATCCCTCGGATCGCTGCATCGGTTCGAGGGATTTTTGGTTTAATTGCATATCATGTTGAAGAACTTGCACTGGACTTTTTAGATATTTTCCTTTAAAATGTGAATCAAGAGCTATTATGAAAGGAGCTTCCCTTATGAGCAGAAAATTTTCCCTTGCCTACCTGACCATCCCCGGTACTGATCCGATGGAGCAAATCCGGATTGCCAAAGAGACGGGCTATGACTTCGTCAGCCTGCGCACGATCCCCATGCACCTGCCCGGTGAGCCTGAGTTCCTTCTCCACAAAGACGCGGATCTCTTTGCGAAGGTCCAGAAGGCGCTGAAGGAGTACGATATTCCCCTGATGGACATTGAGCTGGCCCGTGTGCGTCCTGATCTGGACATTGACGAGTATGAGCCCGCCTTCGAAGTTGCTGCCAAGCTGGGCGGCACGGATGTGCTGGGCAGCGTCTGGACGCGTGACAAGGCCTACTATGTGGACAAAGTGGGCAAGATCGCGGAGATGGCCAAAAAGTACGGTCTGAACTACAATGTGGAGTTCCTGCCCTGGGCCGGTGTGCGCAACCTGCAGGAGGCTATCACGCTGGTGGACACTGTGAATGCTGATAACCTGTACATCATGGTGGACACCCTCCACGCCGGACGTGCCGGGGTTACCGCCGCGGAGCTCAAGCGCACTGATCCCAAGTACTTCCACTTTATCCATCTGTGCGACGGCCCTGCCGGCCCCGACGGGGACCCCGTGCTGTCCGACATCAACGCCCCCCTCATGCTCCACACCGCCCGGGAGGCCCGCCTGTACCCCGGAGAGGGCGCCATGGATATTGCGGGTATGGTGGCCGCTATGCCGGAGATCCCGCTGTCCATCGAGCTGCCCAACCTGGAACGGATCCAGGAGCTGGGTGTGGAGGGCCATGCCCGCCGCTGCCTGGAGACTTCCAAGGCCTACTTCAAGGAACACGGCGTGGCGATCTGATTCGCCCGCGCCCAACCGACCGTTTACCTTTCCCGCCGCCCGGCCTATTCCGGGCGGCGTTTTTGATCTTATAACGCCTTCCATCTGGTAGCCAGACGGAGGGCGATGCTACCAGAATGCTACCAAAAAGTGCCTCAAAGCCCTGGGGCACAAGGGATTCAAAATTGGAAGTTCCTGGGATGGATACCAG
The DNA here is from genome assembly GCA_944385065.1 of uncultured Oscillospiraceae bacterium. Taxonomy (GTDB): domain Bacteria; phylum Bacillota; class Clostridia; order Oscillospirales; family Oscillospiraceae; genus Lawsonibacter. The sequence goes on from CALWVX010000238.1 coordinate 5,144, forward strand.
AATGCTACCAGCGGCACTTTTCATCGGGAAAAGTGCCGCTTTTTCGCGCCCTTTCCCTCCTTTTCGCAAGCTTTTTCTCTCTGCAAGAGGTGTGACACAGAGCTGGCCCGGGAAAAGAGGGCCGAACACCTCTGGATATGGGAGAAAATCCCGGCAAATGCTCCCGATTCCGGGAGCAAATCTAAAAAGGAGGAATTCCAATGAGAAACCTGAAGCGGGCTCTCAGCCTGGCTCTGGCCACCGTTAT
>CALWVX010000239.1 GCA_944385065.1 uncultured Oscillospiraceae bacterium
AGCCGGCTATCGAGGCCACCGACCATGCCTTCAAGATCACCCTGCCGAACCTGAATTTCAGCCGCGAGGCAGAAAATGCACCGCCTGCCCGGCCGGCCACCAGTTTGGGCAAGAGAGAGGCCCGGGTGCAGAAGGTCATTGGGCTGTGCAGAGAGAACGGCTGGGTCGTCCGGAAGGATGTGGAGGCGGCGCTGGGCGTCTCCCAGGCCACGGCGATCCTGCTGCTACGGGAGATGACTCGGGACGGGCTGCTGGAAAAACGGGGGACGGCGAGGAACCTGCGGTATTATCTGGCGGAAATGTGACAATCAGGTACTCCAACTTCGCGTTCCGGTAGTGCAGTAATAAGTATCCTTTCGATACAAGGGGGGAGCAATACAGAAATGAGCACTAAGCAAAAATTTGGCGGACCATGGACCGTCGAAAAACTCAATATATTATCAGATTACTTAAACTTTTATACGACAGCGTTAAAAAATAAGGATTTTCAACTCATATATATAGACGCATTTGCCGGAACCGGGAAGATTAAAATTGGAGATGAGGATCAATATGAAGAAATTGCTGGTTCTGCGCGGTTAGCTTTACAATCGAAAGGACAGTTTGCGGAGTACATTTTCATCGAGAAGAAAAAATCATTTGCAAAAGAACTCGAGGAAATGATAGAAACAGATTTTCCAGATAAGAAGCGATTGGTCAAGATCGAAAAGAAGGATTGTAATCATGTGTTGTTGCAAATCTGTCAAAAAGTTGATTGGCATAAAGCACGAGCAGTTTTGTTCATCGATCCATATGCAGCAGATGTAAAATGGGAAACTCTGGAGGCCGTTGCTGCTACAAAAGCAATCGATGTATGGTATCTTTTCCCTTTTCATGCAGCCAATCGAATGATGACCCGAAGCGGGAAAATTGATCCATCTTGGGAAGCAAAATTGAATTCAATCTTTGGTGACAACAGTTGGCGTGACCGCTTCTACCGTGATGATCCGCAGTTCAATTTGTTTGGAACGACAGACAAAATGAAGGATGCCAGCACAAAAGAGTTGAAACAATATATAGAAGAACGTCTCAGTACCATTTTTGCAAAAGTATCAAATAAGTCGAGAATTTTACTTAATCGGAAAAGTAGTCCGCTCTTTCTGTTTTGTTTCGCTGTTTCCAATACGCAGCCGAGTGCAATAGCATTGGCATTGAAAGTTGCTGACTATATATTGCGAGATCAGAAACCTGCTTAAGGAATGATACCCATGATACGAAAATCTTTAATATATAAAACCGGAGTGGAGTATGGTGATTACACACTGAATCATGCTTTAGGCTGCTCCCATGGCTGTAAATACCCCTGCTATGCATATATGATGGCAAAGCGGTTTGGAAAAGTAAAGACCTACGAGGAATGGCTCCAGCCTCAAATCGTGGAAAACACCTTAGAGATCCTCAAGAAGGAACTTCCCCGATTTAAGGATAAGATTCAACTGCTCCACCTCTGCTTTACCACAGACCCCTTCATGTATGAACACGACGAAATCACACAATTGAGCATGGAGGTGTTGCGGATGGCCAATGCCCACGGTGTCCGATGCTCTGTCCTGACGAAGGGACTCCTACCCGAAAGTTTAGATGAACTCCCCCTCAGAAACGAATTCGGGATAACTGCCGTGTCTCTGAACGAGCAATTCATCCAGGAATATGAACCGGGCGCTGCACCGATCCATGCCCGCATCCAGTCATTGAAAAACCTACATGATCAAGGATGCAGGACCTGGGTCAGCATTGAACCATATCCAACGCCGAACATGGTAGAACAAGATCTGGCTGAACTCCTTGAGGCGATTTCATTTACCGACAAGATCATTTTCGGGCGGCTGCACTACAACAAAATCGTCTCAAAATATGACGGCTATCAGGAATTTTACAACCGTTGCGTGGAACAGGTCACCGATTTCTGCAAACAGCGCAGGATCGACTATCATATCAAAACAGGGACATTGAAGAATCAGGATGGCCAGTGAATAGCACGACCAACAAAAAGCCGCTGCAAGAGAATATATTTATCATGCGACGCCGCTGTCTGCTCACCGCAGGCAGCGGTTTTCTGTATTCCAGTTTTCCTGCTGAAAAGACATTACACATCTTGCAAATTGGCATAAAATATGTTAGTATGTTTACATACATACTATATAGACAAAGGGGGTGGAGCGCATGCGGCACAGACAGAAAACTGCTTTTGGCGAATATCTGGTCAGCGAGATCAAAAAAGCGGGCATCACACAGGAAGAGTTTTATACCGCGGTCGGAATTAAAAAGCCGTATTTCTATGACTGGCTGGCGGCGACTCCACCTCCCGTTGAGATCCAGGATAAAATCGCCGCTGTCTTTGACGAAAAGACCGGCGCGGATGCCAGTCGGCGGCAAAAGATATATGAACTTGCCGCTGAGGGCCGCGGAGAGATCCCGGCAGATATTGTGAAACTGATTCGAGAGCACCCAACCAAGCTGGATATGATCCGCACAGAACTGACAAAGCTGCTTGCGGCGCAGGGATAAGGAGATGTAGATATGGCGGCCTTGAACGAATTGATACAAAAGATTGAAAATCCGGAGCTGCGGGCGCAGATCCAGGAGGCGGCAAACAAACTGTTGAAACAGAAGAAATTCGGTCTTGTATTTGAGGATCACCTTCCTGAGTGTACCCTTCTGTATGATATTCCGGTCCGGAAGGGACTCAAGGTGTCTCTCCGCACAGGCAAAGCGGATGAGACCTATACGGTGTTACAGGTCAAAAACGACAGGGCGATCTGCCTGCCCAGAAATGGAAGTAATGCCGTGGAATTTCCTGTTGCAGATCTCGTGACGACGGCGGAGCTGGGCGACCCTATTTACCCCAGTCTCCAAATTCTGGATGAAGTGTGCAATGCGCCGGGCAGCGACCTGTGGCACACTTTGATTGAAGCGGACAACTACCATGCCCTGCAGCTTCTGGAATATCTGTATGCGGGAAAAGTGGATTGTATCTATATCGATCCGCCCTATAACACGGGGGCCAAGGACTGGAAGTACAACAACGATTATGTGGATGGAACGGACGAATACCGCCACAGCAAGTGGCTGTCGTTCATACAGAAACGGCTGGAAATTGCAAAGCGGCTGTTAAATCCAAATGACTCTGTATTGATCGTGACGATTGATGAGAAGGAGTATTTTCATCTTGGATGCTTGCTGGAGGAACTTTTCCCTGAGGCACAAATCCAGATGGTAAGTATTTCAATCAATCCATCAGGGGCAATTCGGAAAGATCTCTTTTCACGGGCAGATGAATACGCATTTTTTGTAATGCTAGGATCGTCGCATATTATCCAACCCAAAGGCGAAAGCGATGAAGTTGAAGTAAGGTGGTGGTATTTGCGTCGCCTTGAATATGGTTCCAGACGAGGAACGGTTAAGGGTGGAACCGCCCAATTCTATCCTATCTATATTGACCCCAACACTCATAAGATTGTAAAAATTGGAGAACCATTACCGCATGATCAAGATAGGAATACTGCTCCTAAAATCGATGGTACTGTTTCTGTGTTTCCTATTAGGGATGATGGCCTTGAAATGAACTGGGGGGTTACAGGTTCAACTCTACAAAAATTACTCGATAATAAAGTAGTTCAAGTATATCCCAACAGAGAATCGAAATATCAGCCATATACCATCAAGTATTTGAGTGAAAACTACATTGATAAAATAGCATCTGGGAGATGGGCAGTGCGAGGATATCGTGATGACGGATCAAAAATTGTTGTAGAGACTGGAGGGAAAATTACCAGAGCTACTACTGTTTGGCGGGGGGCAAGATATGATGCAAAAACATACGGAACTGTGTTGCTGAAACAAATCATCGGGGATGCAAAATTTTCTTTTCCTAAATCACTATATTCAGTAGCCGATGCACTAAGGTATGTAGTTGCTGATAAACCAGACGCCTTAGTTGTAGATTTCTTTGCTGGATCAGGTACAACGCTTCACGCAGTAAATCTTCTAAATGCGGAAGATGGTGGAAATCGCAGATGTATCATGGTAACAAATAATGAGGTTTCGGCAGATGAGGCTAAGAGACTTTCTGAATCAGGATATTGCCCAGGCGATCCAGAGTGGGATGCATTAGGTATTGCACGATATGTTACTTGGCCACGCACTTTTTGTAGTATAAAAGGAAATGACATTAACGGCAACCCGTTATCCGGTGATTACGGAATATTGGAAGAAGAATTCATTCAAGACGAAGAAAACAGTGTCGTCTCTAAAGCAAGTGGTAAGCCGCTGAAGAAAACTATCTATGTAAAGAAGAAAGTTCAGAAGGCTCCCGCTCTTGCTGAGATAAAAAAGGCGGACGGGTTTAGAGCCAACGCCGTCTTCTTCAAGTTGGGATTCCTCGACAAGACCAGGGTGTCTCTGGGAATGCAATTCAAAGAGTTGCTCTCCATCCTCTGGATGAAGGCAGGCGCTGTCGGCAAATGTCCTGTCATGGATGCGGGTATTCCTGACATGCTCATTCTGCCGGAGAACAATATGGCGATCCTCAATAACGAAGACTGCTTTGGTGAATTTGCAGAGAAGCTGACACAACACCCGGAGATCGAGGTTGTGTATCTTGTGACCGACTATGAATCCAGCTTTGCCGCCATGACACAAGCACTGGAGGGCAAAAAAACATACCAGTTGTACCGGGATTATCTGGACAACTTCCGGATCAACGCAGGGAGGAACGGCAGATGAAAACGAAATTAATCTCTTTCCAGGAGAAAGCTGTCCAGGAACTGCGTGTGGATATTGCCGATGCGCTGGACAACTACCGGCGCAGGAAGAAAACACAGGTCGTTTCCCTGCAGGCGCCCACCGGCGCGGGAAAAACCATTATCGCTGCCGCACTGATTGAAGATATCTACTTTGGCTCAACCCTGGCGGATGGAACCACCTTTGAGGAGCAGCCGGAGGCGATCTTTGTCTGGCTTTCTGATTCTCCGGAACTAAATGAACAGTCCAAGCAGAAGATCGAGCTCAAGACCAGCAAGCTGCGGTTTGGCCAGTGTGTGACCATCGCAGAGGACTCCTTCGACATGGAGATGCTGGAGGACGGCCACATCTACTTTCTGAACACCCAGAAGATCAGCAGGAACGGTAAGCTGACACAACATTCCGATGATCGCCAGTATACGATCTGGGAAACCATGGATAACACCATCCAAAACAAATCAGCTCGTCTGTATTTCATCATTGACGAGGCCCACCGGGGCGCCAAGAGTAAACGGGAGGCCGGCACTGACACCACCATTATGCAGCGTTTCATCCGGGGATATGAACATACAGAAAACGGCGTCCGACGGAAAATGCGCTCCATGCCGGTCATCCTTGGGATCAGTGCCACAGCGGAACGCTTCAACACATTGGTCGGCAACATCACAAATGTAGGGTTGCAGAAATGTGTTGTTACTGCCGATGAGGTACGCGGCTCCGGATTGCTCAAAGACCGTATTGTCATTACCTATCCGGAAGACCCAGAGAAGAACAACGACATCGTACTTCTGGAAGCAGCTGTGGAAGAGTGGCTGAAGAAGTGTAAGCGCTGGTATCAGTACACGTCTGAGCAGCATTATGCTAATGTAGACCCGGTACTTGTGGTGCAGGTCTGCCAGGGAAGCCGCGGGGCCATTTCGGACACGAATCTGGAAGATGTCCTCACTAAAATTGAAGAAAAGGCTGGAACATCGTTCAAGAAGGGGGAAGTGGCCCACTGCTTTGGGGAGGGCACGGTATTGGAACTAAATGGCCTGACCATCCCCCATGTAAAGGCATCTGAGATTGTCGATGACCACAAAATCAAGGTCGTTTTCTTCAAAGAGGCCCTTTCCACCGGCTGGGACTGCCCCAGGGCTGAGACGATGATGTCCTTCGCAGTCAGAAATGACCCCACCTACATTGCCCAGCTGCTGGGAAGAATGGTGCGCACTCCTTTGCAGATGCGCGTCATGCGGGATGAATTTCTAAATGATGTGAAATTGTATCTCCCCCACTTCAACAAAGACACTGTGAAAAAAGTCGTGGAGGAACTGCAATCCAGTGAGGGCGGGGAGATCCCCACCGAAATCAATGGTGAATCGCTGGAGGAGCCAGCCTATGTTACCTGGACGGTGCATACGCCCAGGCACGCCCGGCAAACTGAGCCAGATCCCGGCCAACTGAATATTTTTGATATGACAGGCGGGTCATCGGCTGCGGCACCTGCTGTTGCTCCATCCACGACAGGAAGTGAATCTCAGCAGGAGTGTCCTGCATCAAGTAACGACGGCAGCAGCGCCCCGGAGTATATACCGCCAAAAACCGTAACCGCTCCGGTGCCTTCCGGTGGCCTGCAGGCAGAATCTGCAACCGTGCCGGGAGATGTCCCCCAGGGAAAGCAGCTGGAGATTATGCCGGATCTTGACCGCGTGGAAATCATCGACTTCATCAATGCTAAGGGGTATTTGACCTATTTTGTCCGGCAGGACCGGATCAACGATTATCTGAAATCGCTCCTTGACCTTGCAGATCTGCTGACACATGAACTGGTCTATCAGGGGGCCCGCGACGAGGTGATCCGCGACGTAGTCGGCATGATCCGTGGATATATAGAAGAGCTTCACCGTACAGGACGATATGAGTCTCTGTCGGAGCAGGTGCTGCAGTTCAAACTGGCTGTGCAGGTATTTGACCCATTCGGCAAAGCACTGCAGGAGGACTATTTCAGCAATTATACACTGATGTCGGAAACAGATATTGACAGACAGCTGCGGAATGCTGATGCCAGACTTGGTAGGTATGGATTTCCCAGATATTATGGCAGCAGATACTTTGATGAAGAGGATCCGAATGCGTATAAAATTGACTGCATCCTCTTTGCCGCAGATGAGGCATACCGGACGCAACTTGGAGCGTATGCAAAGAATAAGCTGCGGGAATTCTCTGGAAAATATCGTGTGGTCGTCGCAAACAAGTCGGATTCCTGCAAGAAAAAGTACAGGGAAATTATGGCCGATAGTGCTGTGGTGAGTGAGCAGTTCTTTGCCATTCCTGAAAACATCAGTGTCAGAGAAGATCCGGACGGTATCGAGTATGAGAATCATCTTCTTGCGGCACCAGATACCGGAATTGCCAAGATCAAGCTGAATGGCTGGGAAACCGAGCTGATTGCTCAAGAATCCCAACGGCCGGACTTTGCTTGTTGGCTGCGGAATCCGCCCAAGGCTGCATGGGCTCTGTGCCTGCCTTATGAGATGAACGGGGAAAAGAAATCTTTTTACCCAGACTTTCTGATCGTACGCAGAGAGCTTTCCGTCGACTACGTTGTGGATATCCTGGAGCCCCATGGAGAGCAGTACGCCGATAATCTGCCGAAAGCAAAAGCTTTGGCAAGATATGCCCAGGCAGAAACTCGCATTGGAAGGGTCCAACTGATTCGCAAGACAACCGATGCGGGTGGGGCCCGATTCGTCCGGCTGGAATTGACGGACCCCGAGGTGGGAAACAAGGTGCTGCATGCAATGACTAATGATGAGCTGAATCACATCTTTGAAACTGATGGACAGCCTGACTGAAGCTGAGCATCCAAAAACGCAATCAGCCCGCCGATCCCAAAAGGGATCGGCGGGCTGATATTCTGCCTATCAAGCGCTGAATTGGTGTAGATTTGGTGTAAATCGGGGACACCAGCCACAGAAGATCCAGCGGTATCAAGGGTCAGCGGCTATTTTTTAGTACATGCCGCCCATGTCGGGGTTAGCGGGAGCGGCAGGAGCGGGGGGCTGGGGCTTGTCGGCGACCAGGGCCTCGGTGGTCAGCAGGGTGCTGGCGATGGAGGCGGCGTTCTCCAGGGCAGAGCGGCTCACCTTGGTGGGATCCACAATGCCGGCGGGGATCATGTCGCAGTAGGTCTCGTTGTAGGCGTCGAAGCCATAGCCGGTCTTGCCGGACTCCTTGATCTTCTCCAGCACCACGGAGCCGTCGATGCCGGCGTTGGCGGCGATCTGCTTCACGGGGGCGGTCAGAGCCCGGGCGATGATCTGCATGCCGGTCTTCTCGTCGCCCTCGGCCTCGGCCATCAGCTTCTCCACGGCGGGGATGGCGTTCAGGTAGGCGGTGCCGCCGCCGGCCACGATGCCCTCTTCCACAGCGGCGCGGGTGGCGTTCAGCGCGTCCTCGATGCGCAGCTTCTTCTCCTTCATCTCCACCTCAGTGGCAGCGCCCACCTTGATGACGGCCACGCCGCCGGCCAGCTTGGCCAGGCGCTCCTGGAGCTTCTCCTTGTCATAGTCGGAGGTGGTGACCTCGATCTGGCTCTTGATCTGACCCACGCGGGCCTTGATGTCCTCGGAGCTGCCGGCGCCGTTGACGATGGTGGTGTTCTCCTTGGTGACCTTCACCTGGCGGGCCTGGCCCAGCTGAGCCAGGGTGGCCTCCTTCAGCTCCAGGCCCACGTCGGAGGAGATGACCTGGCCGCCGGTGAGGATGGCGATGTCCTGCAGCATCTCCTTGCGGCGGTCACCGAAGCCGGGGGCCTTGACGCACACCACGTTCAGGGTGCCGCGCAGGCGGTTGACGATCAGGGTGGACAGGGCGTCGCCCTCCACGTCCTCGGCGATGATCAGCAGCTTCTTGCCGGACTGGACCACCTGCTCCAGCAGGGGCAGCAGCTCCTGGATGTTGGAGATCTTCTTGTCGGTGATGAGGATGAGGGCGTCGTCCAGGTTGGCCTCCATCTTCTCGGTGTCGGTGACCATATAGGGGGTGATATAGCCCCGGTCGAACTGCATGCCCTCGACCACCTCAGAATAGGTCTCGGCGGTCTTGGACTCCTCGATGGTGATGACGCCGTCGTGGCCCACCTTCTC